>DASXWI010000422.1:0-7628 GCA_036503755.1 Saprospiraceae bacterium
AGCACTAGGCAATTGACAATTGTTTATTGTGAATTTCTCCGCGTACTCCGCGGCTACTCCATTTTTCTCCATGCGAAAAAACGTTTTGCTGGACTCACTACTTTAATTTAAGGTCCATGTAAAGTTTTTGATAAGCAACCACAGTTTGATCAATGTGAAAATGCTTTTGCATATACATGCATGCATTCTCACCTCTACGCTTCCGTTCATTTGCATTGTTTGCCATTTCTTGCAGAGCATTTGCAATAGCCTGCGGATCTTTTACAGGGACCATCCATCCTGATTGGCCAGGTTCAAGAAGATCATGATTTCCTGGGATATCGGTGATGATTGGGGCGATGCCCAGGAACATTGCTTCTACAACAGATTTTGATAAGCCTTCGCCATGTGTAGATACTTGCACCAGGCAATCACAAGCGGCCAGTAATTCTTTTGAATCATTTCTAAAACCTACAAGATGAAAACGGTCCTTCATCGGGCTCTCTTCCATTTCTTTCCTGATCTCGGGTTTGTCATACCCACTACCAATAAATACAAACCTGACAGGCAAAGTTTGAGGAAGATGATGAGTAGCCTGAAGCAAATATGTTAGTCCTTTGAATGGTCTCACATTTGCAAGAAAACACACCAGGATGTCTTCCTCATTAAATCCAAGTGTTTTCCGTTCTGCTGGAATTATGTCCCGATACCACGCGGGATCATGTCCTTTTGGAATAGTAGAAAGTTTATGATTTCTTCCAGGCATATTGGCTGCCATAATCTGCTCAATGTCCTTACTGACACAAATGATATGATCAACCCTGGGATGAAAATATTTCAGGTACATAGATGGATCAAACCATTTGGTTTGCCCGGCATACCCTCTATAAGCAATCAATTTTGTTTCGGTTCCTATCAAAGCCCACACCGCATTTGTAAGCCCTTTACTGTTGAATGCATGGACAATATCATATTGATATTCTTCATTGATCCTTCGAAGAAATTTTATAAAAGGCCTTGAAATTTTTTTTGTAGGATGTTGTTCGAAAACGTTAATGCCAAACGATCTGAAGCGATCATTATAGTATGTGGCTGAGTGGTGAGAGATTACATGGACCAGGTGTCCAAGTTGGGCTAGCCGAATAAAAATTTCTGCTTCAGGACGGGCAGATCCGGGTGACCGGTAATCACTGATCACAAGGATTTTATAAATGATTTCAGGTTTGTGCAGTTCCACGCTGGAAAGATACTTGAAAACAATATCCTGCTCACCTCCATTACCCGAGCTCCTTTATGGGGATTTGACTGTCAAAAGCGTTAAAAAGAATTTAAAGGTGTAACAATCATTTGCCACCCTGAGTCTTGGGGTGATATCTTTAGTCCATGATTCAAAGCACTCGAAAAACGACAATGGCCAGGATAACTAGCCTTCTGACCCTATTATTTTTAAGCGGCTTACTACATGCCCAAGGTATTAAAGGGAAAATTGTAGATACGAATGGGGATCCACTTCCCTTTGCCGCAATATTTGTTGTAGGAACCGACCAGGGTATAGCCTCCAATATCGAAGGCGAATATTTACTCCCACTCACTCCCGGCAAACATCGGGTCCGTTTCCAATACCTGGGATATAGTCCGCTCGATACCACTTTTCAGGTTGGCCAGTCGATGATTGCCTATAGAGCCGTGATGAAGCCGGAGTCAGTAGCCTTGCCCGAAGCAATTGTTTCTGGCAATGGTGAGGATCCAGCTTACACGATTATGCGCAGGGCAATTGCTAAGGCCAAATACCACTCGATGCAAGTTGATGAGTACAATGCAATGGTTTATGTGAAGGGAAGTGGAAGGCTTGTCAAAGTACCAGCCCTTTTCCGTAAAAAAATCAATAAAGCGCTGGCCGAAGAAGGAATTGATTCGACGATGGCTTTTACGCAGGAGTCCGTAAGCAAACTCCATTACATCCGTCCTGATCAATACCGGGATACAGTGATTTCGATACGCACTTCGGGGGAGGATAATAATACAAGTCCGATGGGTTTCGTCTACAGTAGCTTTTATGAGCCAAAGGTTGTAGGAGGTGTCTCCCCACTGGCACCTGATGCTTTTGGTCACTACAGATTTGAATACCTGGGTTATATCCAGGAAGGTGAACATGTCATCAACAAAATAAAGGTCATACCAAGAGGTAAAGGAGATTCGGTATATGAAGGTGTGATTTACATCGTGGACAATATCTGGAGCATTCATAGTCTTGATCTCACTACCTATGTGTGGGGAATCCGTTTTGATATAAAGCAAACATTTGAACCCTTTCAATCCGATGTATGGTTGCCTAATCATGAGATCTATGATGTCAGTGGCAGCGTTTTCGGATTTGCTTTTGAATACAGATATTTTGCGCGACTCAATGATTACGACATTAAACTCAACCCGGAACTGGAAGTGCCCGTCGTGGTTTTGGATGCAAAGGTTGAAACAGAAGAAGCAAAAGCCGCAGAACAAAAATTAGAAAAACAATCTTTTGAAACAGGCCTTGAAGGTTTGGAGAGTGGGGAAGAGTTGAGTGCCAAACAACTCCGCAAGATGATGAAGGAATATGAGAAACAGGAAATCGAATCATTACCTGATGCGGATACCGTTGACCTTGTGAATTCAAGCGTGCAGGTTGTTGATAGTAGCGCTTATAAATATGATTCTACGTATTGGGAAGAAGTCAGGCCAATGCCACTCACGACGTATGAGGTAAAAGGGTATGCCATCATGGACAGTATCGCGGCGATCCCACCTTCACCTGATGAGGATAAGATGGAAGATGAAAGCCAGGATAGCGTCTCGATCATGATGAGCGAAGATGGACTCATGGCTAACGTCAAGCGGAGGAGTGAATTCAAGATTACCCACTTAATCACTGGTGGGAGGTATACCCTTGGCGATAAATATTTTCTCCAGATGAAAGCCATTTTACAGACCATCAATTTTAATACTGTAGATGGATTTCATTTCGGGTATTCATTTGATTTTGGGAACGCTGTGAAAAAACCAATGAATTGGGAAGTTGGGGCTTTCGCGAGGTATGCCATTTCACGCGAAGCGTTTAATTATGATGGTAGGATCAAGCTTTTTGGTAAGGGGTGGAGTTTGCAAGCACAAGCTGGCAACCAGACTATGCAATTTGCAGATGATCATCGGATAGCTCCATGGGCAAATAGTGTCTATACACTTTTAGCCAACCGGAATTACATGAAGATCTATGAGCAGGAATTTGGACGCTTAACGTACATACAGAAAGTGTCTGAGGCTTTTGGTTTTGATGTAAGCGGCGAATATGCGAATCGCACACACCTTGAAAACACCACGGACTTAATTTTTATTGATGGGAAAAACAGGTTATACACTGATAATGATCCCGCCCATATTGCCGGAGATGAAAATGTATTTAATGACCATGAAGCCTTGATCTCTGATGTCTCTGTTTGGATAAAACCATTTTGGGAGTATAAGGTGCAGCGGGGCGCTAAAGCGAAAGACTATAGTCGCTCACCCATGTTGACATTGCGTTATAAGAAAGGATGGGGAGAAGATTATGATCCCTTTGACCTGCTGACAACACAATTTGATGCGAAAATGAATATTGGGGCTGGAAGTCAATTAAGCATGCGTGTTGCTGCCGGAACATTTATTGGAGACGATCGTCCAAAATATTTTGCAGACTTTGCTCATTACCCCGGTAGTCAGATGATCGGTTCTCCGACCAATCCTGTTGGCGCTTTCCGGATGCTTGATTATTATCTCTACAGTACAAATGATGAATTTGCATATGGACTTTTCAACTACCAGTTCAGACGTTTTGCTTTGACCCAGTTTGAGCATTTCAGACGGCAGGGGATTCGGGAAAATGTGATTTTCAATACACTTATCAGTCCTGAATCAAATCAATATGCGGAGATCGGGTATGGAATCAATTATATCTTCCGTATTGCCCGCATTGAATTTGTATCCTCCTGGCAGGATTTCGAATACAAGGACTTTGCTGTACGCATAGGTATAGCTACAGACTTCAATTCCCTTTTCGGTGGATTTTGATAACAGAAAGAATAAATGAAGATCAGGACATCATCTTTTTGAAGTAGAGGATGTCCTGATACTTATACGATCTTAGATTCCCTGATCGCGTTTTGTGCGGCCTCGGTGATGACTAGTCTTCCGCTGATGGCAGCGCGCTCATCGAGCAGCTCATCCCAATGGGAAGTATTATGCCAAAGCACTTGTTTTAAAGCAAGCAGAGCAGATGTACTTGTGGCAGCTAAGCGCGAAGAAAAATCATCTATGTAAAGGTCCAGTTGTTCTACCGTGTCGAATACTTCGTTGTATAACCCTTTTTCTTTAGCCCAGGCAGCCGTTTGCCATTCTGTTGCATTTAGAGCAAGTTGGCCGAAGGCACTTAATCCAATTTTTCTTTCTACTGCTGGTCCAATGACGAAAGGCCCGATACCCAGGGCGAGCTCGCTCAACCTGATCGTGCCGAAATTGGTGGACATACAATAATCAGCCGCCGCGGCAATTCCAACTCCTCCTCCGATAGCCTTACCATGAACACGGCAGATGACAATCTTCGGGCATTTGCGGATTGCATTGATGACATTGGCAAAACCCATAAAGAATTTTTTCCCGTCTTCAGAATTGGTAATCGTGATCAGTTCATCAAAACTGGCTCCTGCGCAAAAGGTCCTGTCGCCTCCTGAACTAATCACAATCACGTGAACATCAGGATTTTCCCCGGCTTTTTTGATGTGGTGGGTCAGGTCCGTCAGCAGGTACCCGGGCATGGAATTATGGACAGGGTGGAAAAAGGTAATAACAGCAATATGTTGGTCAATAGTAAGGGTGATAGACCCTTCTGCAAGTTGGTTATTCATAAAAAGCGTTGTTCAAATCAAGGTTAAGGCCTCAAATATAGGAAAGGAACGAAAGTAATGGATAAATCAATTAGCTAAGGAGGGACTCCTTTGTACCATTGTCAAAATGGTAGCTATGGCTACGGTTTCACCCGTTTCATCATAGACATCCACCAGGAATTTTACAATACCCTTTTGAATTTCATCCTCAGTCTTCGGATCAACTGGAAGTTTTTCTTTGACACTTAAGCGAACACCCAGCGTCATGCCTGCATACACAGGTTTTGTAAATCGACATTCCTCAAGGCCATAATTTAAAAGTACAGGCCCTTTTCCGGGATCAACAAATAAACCTGCTGCCATCGAAAGGACGAAATATCCATGCGCAACACGTTCGGTAAAGATGGTGCCGTCAAGTGAGGTCACATCAGTATGCGCATAGAAATGATCCCAGCTTACATTCGCAAACTGAACAATGTCGGATTCAGTTATGGTCCGCTTGTGGGTGATAACTGTATCACCTACCTGGAGCTCTTCAAAATATTTCCGGAAAGGATGTTTCCCCGGATCTTTATATTCTCCTCCTACCTGGTAGATAGAAGTTATGTCTGTAATCGCTGAAGGCGTTCCTTGTATAGCACAGCGTTGCAGATAATGCATTACGCCACGCATTCCACCCATCTCTTCACCACCACCTGCTCGGCCAGGACCACCATGAGTCAACAAGGGTAGAGGAGAACCATGCCCAGTATTCTCTTTTGCGCAATCCCGATTTAAAACCAGTATGCGTCCGTGATGTGAAGCGGCGCCAACTACAAATTGCCTGGCTATGTCATGATCATGAGTTACAATAGAAGAACACAATGAGCCTCTTCCCATTTTAGAAATTTCAATAGCCTCATCAAGATTCTCGTAAGGCATTAATGTGCAGACAGGCCCAAATGCTTCAACTTCATGCACAAGAGTTGCAGACAAAGGATTTTCATTGACAAGCAGCATTGGTGACAGAAATGCACCCTTATCAGCATCCGCTCCGACCAGTTCTACTTGATCCATGTTTCCATAGACCATATTGCTCTCTTTGAGAAGTTTGGCAATCTGGTTACGTACTTCTTCAACTTGTGTTTTTCCGGCTAAGGCACCCATGCGCACTCCTTCTACTTTGGGATCGCCAATAACCGTTTGAGACAAAGCCTTACTAAGCGCGATCTGCACATCTTCAAGTAAATGAGCAGGAACAATGGCCCTTCGGATACCGGTACATCGCTGACCGCATTTCAAGGTCATTTCTTTCCGCACTTCTTTGATGTACAAATCAAATTCTTCAGTACCAGGTTTAGCATCTTCACCAAGAATGCTGCAATTGAGTGAATCAGCCTCAAGATTGAAAGGCACAGCTTCAGAAATAATTCTTGAATGACCTTTTAATTGCTGACCTGTAGAAGCTGATCCGGTAAATGTCACAGTATCCTGTGACTGCACATGATCCAATATCCCATGTGCTGAACCTACTAAGAGTTGTACTGATCCCTCTGGAAGAATACCGGAGGAAATAATATCTCTGAACATTGCTTCTGCAACGTAAGAGGATATGGTAGCTGGTTTAACAAGTGCAGGCACCCCAGCTAAAAGATTAACAGCTATTTTTTCAAGCATCCCCCAGATCGGGAAATTGAAGGCATTAATATGAATAGCAATACCTTGTTTAGGTACCATGATATGATGGCCAATAAATTTTCCGGTTTTGGAAAGTGGGATAGCTTCGCCATCAACATGATATGGCAGGTCCGGGAATCGTCGGCGTAGACTTGCATTCGCAAATAGATTTCCAATACCCCCTTCAATATCTACCCATGAATCTGCTTTTGTAGCTCCAGTCTGGTAACTGATCGGGTAGTATTTGTCTTTCCGTTCATGAAGAAACAAAGCAAGTGCTTTGATCATCCTGCCTCGTTCATGAAAGGTCATTTTACGCAGCGCAGGTCCTCCTGTTCGACGGCCATATTCCAGAATGGAATTAAAATCTACCCCACCAGATCGTGAATAGGCAACAGGATTGCCATGTATAGCATGTAGGAGGGTAGTCTCTTTGCCATCACCAGGCATCCACTCCCCGCCAACATAATTTTCTATTAATTGCATGGGGTAAAGATACGAATGGGCTATCAGCTGTCAGCTATCAGTTTAGCTTCCAGCTTCCAGAAGAGATTTCAGCTATCAGCTGTCGGGTGTCAGAATCACATATATGATTCACATCCCCCCAGCCCCCTTCGAAGGGGGAGGAAAGAATTAATGCTAAAACATACTCCCCCTTTGAAGGGGGTTCGGGGGATGTTCTGTCAGCACCTAGTAGTATCGTAGTATCATCACGACTCACTGCTCACTGCTCACTGCTCACCGCTTACCTACCACAGATATCTTCTCAACACCAAACGCTCCATCCACCGCTTGCCATTGCAGAAAGTACATCCCTTCTTGAAGGTGATGATCAATTTCAATGACTTGTTGAGAGGGTTGTAGTTGAGTTGTAGATAATAGTCGTCCTTGCAGATCATAAAAACGGACTGAAGTGATCTCAAGATTTATATCACCGGTTTGTTTCAAATAAATCGTACCACTATTGACTGGGTTTGGATAGACGATAAAATATTTTCCGGTTGAATAGGGATCATGATTTGATAAAGCTCCATCCAAAAGCTGGAATTTATCCAAATGGACTTTAAGTATATAATCAGCTTCTCCTGAGGTCGTATC
>DASXWI010000423.1:0-3786 GCA_036503755.1 Saprospiraceae bacterium
GATCCGGGTTCCCGCACAAATTTCAGTATTGGAAATCTTTTGACCTCGGTCTTCAATCCAAACCGGAGAGTCTTTGGTAGTCAACGAAGAACCGCTCAATGCGCTCGTCAAGCCAATAGCAACACTTAATGCTCCAGGTCCCTTAGTTATACGTGTATCTGTAGGAGCCATTTGTCTTCTTGCCGCCATGATTTCAATTCCATCCACAGGCTCGAGTGCGCGGATGAGGATAGCATGAGCATTGTCCTTTGGTCCGGTGACCACATTCATTAGATGATGCATGCCATAGCAAACATAGATGTAGGCTACGCCACCCATTTCAAACATCACCTCTGTTCTTGGGGTACGTCTATTGTTGTAGGCATGGCAGGCGCGATCATCAGGTCCGCGGTAAGCTTCGGTCTCTACAATCATGCCAGCGCATTTGTAGCCATCAATTTCAGTGACTAAAAATTTACCTAATAAATCTCTTGCCAATTCGACGACATCATGAGATTGATAGTAGGATCGGGGCAATCGTTTTCCCGCAGGCATTCTTATTTCCTCGAGTAGTTTGGCGATTCTTTAGTGATCGTGATGTCATGTGGATGGCTTTCGCTGATCCCTGCCGGTGTAATTTTTACGAACGAAGCATCTTGTAATGCATTAATGTTTTTAGCACCACAATATCCCATACCAGCTCTGAGACCTCCGGTATATTGTTGCATCACCTCATGTAATGTGCCTTTATAAGGAACCCTTCCTTCAATACCTTCCGGAACCAGTTTTTTAATATCATCTTCCACATCCTGGAAATACCTGTCTTTTGATCCAAGGGCCATAGAACCTAGAGATCCCATACCACGATAAACTTTAAATTTTCGTCCGTCAAGGATAATGGTTTCACCAGGAGACTCTTCACAACCTGCAAATAATGATCCTGCCATTACGGTGTGTGCGCCAGCGGCTATTGCTTTTGCAATATCTCCTGTATATCGTATACCTCCATCTGCAATGATGGGTACTCCAGTTCCCTTGAGTGCATACGCTGCACCATAAATAGCGCTCAATTGTGGTACACCGACACCGGCAACAATCCGAGTAGTGCAAATACTCCCCGGACCTACACCGACTTTTACACCATCAACACCAGCGTCAACCAATGCTTTTGCACCAGCTCCAGTTGCTACATTTCCGCCAACGATTTCAATATGTGGATAGCGTTTACGGATTTCACGTATTATTCTTAAAACACCTTCTGAATGTCCATGGGCGGTATCCACCACAAGGACATCTGCATCAACTGCAATTAAAGCATCAACTCTATCCATTGTATCGGCAGAAATTCCAACACCGGCACCGACACGCAATCTTCCACGTTCGTCTTTGCTGCTGTTGGGGTATGCCTCTAATTTCATCAAGTCTTTGTACGTGATTAGACCGGTCAGTTTATTGTTACCATCAACAACAGGTAGCTTTTCAATCTTATGTTTTTGAAGAATCTTTTTGGCTTGTTCCAAGGTCGTACCCATTGGAGCTGTGATCAAAGGCGCTTTAGTCATCAGGTCAGAGACTGGCCTGTCATTAACAGCTTCGAAACGAAGATCACGGTTGGTCAGGATTCCTACCAGGATCCCATTTGGGTCTGTGATTGGAATTCCGCCGATTTTATATTGGCGCATCAAAACTTGAGCTTCACCGACCGTTGCATTTGGTAATAAAGTCACTGGATCCTGGATCATACCGCTTTCCGAGCGCTTGACCGATCTCACCTGGTCGGCCTGGCTAGCGATATCCATGTTTTTGTGAATGATACCGATTCCCCCTTCACGGGCAATGGCGATGGCCGTATCCTTTTCTGTTACAGTATCCATAGCGGCAGAGACCATGGGTACATTGATCCTGATATTGCGGCTAAATTGAGAGGAGATGTCTACTTCCCTTGGCAGGACATCGGAGTATCCGGGAACCAGGAGGACATCATCGAAGGTCAGAGCGTCAGCAAACAACTCATGCTTGCTTTTAAGATTGAATTCCATGCGCAAAGATAACCACAGGATACCACAGATTACACACATTGAGTGGATTTAGATTTTATTAGCATTTATGAATCAAGTTTGGTTGATTAACAACTCCTGCGATGGCCGAATTAATTAGTTATTACCTTCGTGGGGCATGAAGATATATGGCGACGAATATTTTATGAAGCTTGCGCTTCAGGAGGCTCAAAAAGCTGCAGATACAGGGGAAGTGCCTGTAGGTGCGGTGATTGCTGCCGGTGACCAATTGCTGGCACGTTGTCACAACAGTACGGAATTGCTCAATGACGTCACGGCTCATGCGGAGATACTTGCTATTACTGCTGCGTCGCAATTCCTGGGGAGCAAGTACCTTATGGACTGTACACTGTATGTGACCCTTGAACCTTGTGTAATGTGTGCGGGTGCTTTAAGATGGTCCCAGATCGGAAGAGTAGTGTTTGCAGCATCTGATGAGAAGGGTGGTTTTATGCGTTATGGCAAGGAATTGCTTCATCCACGGACACAACTGGAAATGGGGATTATGATGGAGGAAAGTGCGGAATTGTTGAAGACATTTTTTGCTGCCAGGCGGAAAACGGAGATTTAAGACGGTTGTAGCTGTCGAGGTTCAAATAGGCTTTCACGTTTACTTTACTACGGTCAATTTTGTATTAATATGTTGTCATACAGACAATAATATATTAATCGTAATATTAATGTAGACGTATATTCAAAATTTAAGAATTTTCCCTGGAAATGGAAGATTCCTGATGGTTAAATGCCCCACAAACTCACCTTTTTCTCACTGTTCAAACGTTCCCTAAAACAATCTCCCAGCCATAATCTTAACACTTTTTTAGTGCCTGATTTAAATCAAGGTTAATCTCATCTTCCTTGCCATCTCCGGACGTCAATTCACCCTAATTTGGCTTTGTCAATAAGCCCATCCGAACATGAATTTTTTGAAAAGCCTTACGCCCCCAACACTCTTTCTTCTCATTTTAAGTACTTCCTGTACTCCGGTTTACACCTATTTTACCCAAGATCTGTATCAGGAGCAACAATGGTCAGAAGAGGATTTGCAACGCGTCCAGTTTTATACATCAAAGGATATTGTCCTAACACGGCAGATTGGAACAGGTGAGTCAACGATTACTGGCGGTAAAATCATTATAAAAAACGGTCAACGACATGAAAAGTTGGTCATCCCAAGCGGTACACCTGGGGTATTGGTTTTGATGCCGACAGAAGACCGGTTGGCGATCAGTTTTGAAGACAAGGATAATGATGCTTTCCTGATGTTCGGGCCAAATCCGGATTACGGAAACCGATTTGCATTGCTGGCGCAGGACTGGGAAAAGGAACAAGGCCAGGTGCATTATAAAAACAATGTCTATGTAGTTGATGCGGAATACGCTTATGCAGCACTTATGGTTGACCTGCGCAAAGAAGGGCAGGATCAGTATGCTACAAAAAGTGTGAAAGGACGTATGATTGAATAATGAACCTACTGCGTACCTTTTAAGAAGGGGACAAATTTAAATTTTCCGAAAGCTTCGCTTTTAATATCGAATTCTGTGAGCTTGGTATAGCGCCACATGGTCTGACTGTCATCATCGCCTATTGGAATTACCAAATGACCACCGATTGCAAGTTGTGTTATTAATGTTTCAGGAAGTGAAGGTGCTCCGGCGGTGACAAGTATTTTATCAAATGGTGCAAACATTGGTAGCCCTGCATAGCCATCTCCTAAAAATGTTCGAATAGCTCCAAAGCCAAGTTCCCT
>DASXWI010000424.1:0-8130 GCA_036503755.1 Saprospiraceae bacterium
TAAGTTGTAATGCTGCTGTGGGCTTAATTTTTTGTTCTTGTGCCAGGCTGAATGACAGCGTGAACATGGCGAACAACGAGGTGAAAAGAAGTCTGGTTGTCATGCGAATAGCTTACGAACCAACAAATTAGTAAAAATTCAAAAGATCAACCTTAACACCTTACTGCGATTGCGTTTTACAGTTCGTTTATGCTATATTTCTGGAAGACAATACAGGTGGATTGCTTAATTTGTAAAGGTGAATCATTTATGTAAGCATTTACTACGGGTTTACTTCAGCCTTTATGGCCTTCTGACAGGTCTTTTATGCTTACAAAGTACAACCGATGGAAAAGCTCAATCGTCCCACGAGATATTTGAACATCTCACTACAGATCACGGATTATCTTCCAATAAAGTAGAGGGAATTTTACAAGATCGTGATGGCTTTTATTGGGTTGCTACGCAAAACGGGCTCAATAGATTTGATGGAACAAATTTCAAAGTATATCGGAATGATCCGAGAGACAGCACATCCCTTACCCATAATTATTGCACAGCATTAGTGGAAGGGGCTAATGGCGATATCTGGGTCGCCACCTATAAAGGTGTAAGCCGGTATATAAAATCAAAAGGACTTTTTCAAACGATCTATCTGCAGCACCCTTCCAAAAATTTTGAGATTGCAAACCGCATTTACAATCTGGCTAAGGATAAAGAAGGAAACATCTGGATCGCTGGAAATGGGCTTTGGAAATATGATATTCAAAAAGATATCATCACAGAATCCCTAAAAAACGAAACGAATCCGAATGGTGTTTTTGCACAAGGATTAATCACAAGGCTTGTATATGATACTCTCAACCATGGATTGTGGTTGACTTCGGGGACTGCCTTTGGGTTTTATGATATCGCGCAGAGCCAATTCTATAGTAAACATAACAACCCCAAACAATGGAATGTCTTTGCCTCAGCCGATGGTGCTGAAATTACGATGGATACCAGGAACCGCCTGTGGTACAGAGATCAAAAGACACAACACTTAAGTTGTTTTGATATCCTGCAAAACAAGGTGACGATTACCGGTAAGAAAGTGAATTATGGTATCAAACAAATCAATGCAGATGACAAGGACCGGATCTGGATCTTTTATTGGCTGGTGGGTTCAGAAATATTTGATCCGGAAAGTGAAACCACCAATACCACATTTTTTACAAACCATCACCGACGCTCCATGCTCAGCCCTCAAGCCAATGCATTGTTTGTGGATAAGGACCAAAATTATTGGATAGCTTCCGGAAATGGGTTAACGATTTATAGCCATGACAATCAATATTACAAATTACATCAGGTCATTACCGATGATAATGATCCGGTACAGGAACCTTTAAAAATTAATGCCATCGCTCAGACTGAACCTGATCACCTCTGGATCGCAACCAATCATGGTTTATTGAAATACAATCTTATACTAGGTGATTACATCAGGGTACCACTTCAAGCACCTACGCAGAATATAACGACGATATGTGCAGATAGGAATGTGGTATGGATAGGAGTGTATGATCAACTTTTATGTTTGGATGCCACTACATCAACCATCATAAGGAAAGTTCAATTAAATCCTGGAATATACTTTATCCGAAAAGGGAGTGAACATGATCTATGGGTCGGGTTCTGGACCGGCGGGTTATGCCGGATGAATAAAGAGACAAGCGAAACTAAATATTTCAAAAGAGTCAAAACATCCGCAGATTCCATCAAGTCCAATAATCTTATAACAGGCCTTTTAGATGGTGATTCTTTTTGGGTAGGATATAATGCAGGTAATGGATTTTCAAAATATAGCCTGGCTTCCAATACGTTTACACACTTTCATCCACAAAAAAATGATCTGTCAAATTCAAATGCAGGTACAGTGACAGTGATCACCAAGGACCATGGAAAGCATCTCTGGCTTGGCACACATGGCAGTGGCATTTTTCAATTTAATCCAACTACGGACACCTACATTAGTTATCAACAACAGGATGGATTGAACAGTAATTATATTAATAGCATTGTTGTGGACCAGGAGGAAAATTTATGGATCTCCACAGCTGATGGAATGGATTATCTCGATCCGGAAAAGCAGAGTATACGGCGACTGGACATGGATCTTATTTTTCCCGACAATGATTTTGTAGCGAATGGTGTGCATGGCCTGAATGACAAACTTTATTTCTTTTGTAAAAATGAATTTGTAGAAATTGATCCCCTCCTATATAACACAGATGTAAAGGAACCTCAGCTCGTCTTAAGTCAGTTTAAAATTTTTGATAAAGAAGAACCGGTATTAGCATGGCAAGAAGAAATCCGGTTATCACACCGACAGAATTTCTTTTCCTTCGTTTTTTCATCTATCAAAACACATCCTTCGAGGAAAGTATCATTCGCCTATAAGCTTGATGGGTTTGATAAAGACTGGATTCAGGCCGGCCAGGAGCAAATGGCAAGCTATACCAATGTGCCGGAAGGAAGTTATCATTTCCGGGTTAAGGCTACAAACAATGAAGGGCTTTGGTCTTCAAAAGAACTCAGCTTACCTATTGTGATCACACCACCATTCTGGCGCACCTGGTGGTTTATTACTTTATGCGTATTGGTTGTTGTATCTGCTGCATGGATGTTATACCAGTACAGGATCCATCAGTTACGCCGGATATTTTCTATTCGCTCTAAAATATCACAGGATCTTCATGATGATGTAGGCGCCTCCCTTAGTAGTATTCACATCTATAGTTCGATAGCGGAAAAGGAAATAGATAAGAATCCGTCGAAAGCAAAAGAGGTTGTTCACCAGATCAACCAGAACAGCAAACAGGTGATGGAGAGCATGAGTGATATCGTATGGGCGATGAATGCAGGCACGAAAAATGGAGCGTCACTGGCCGGTCGGATCAAAAACTATGGGTATGAGTTATTGGCCCAGAAAAACATAGCATGTAGCTACAACATTGATAGCCAGGCCGACAAAAAAATTGAAAAACCCGAAGCCAGGAAGAATATTCTGCTTATCGTAAAAGAAGCTTTAAATAATATCGCTAAGTACAGTGATGCATCACAGGCAGCAATTCGGGTCAGCCTCGATGGAAAAGTTATTCGCATCCAGGTGGAAGACAATGGCAAAGGATTTGATCCAGGTATGACTGGAAATGGAAATGGCCTGCGCAATATGGAATTGCGATCCGCATCCATGGGAGGAACGTTTCGTTTTTCTACTGCCCAGGGAAAAGGGACACTTATTGAATGTGCCATCCCTATCACTAACATTAGCGATACATAAATAATAAGGGAATAAATAAATTGCACTCTGATGATACGCGTAGTCATATATGATGATCACCTGCAGCGATGCGAAAGCTTAAAGGCGTTACTCATGATGACAGAAGGAATGGAGTGTGTTGGCTTCTATGGGAACTGCAGCCATGTAGCTGAAGATATGAGAGAATTGCAGCCTGACGTCGTCCTCATGGATATTGAAATGCCGGTGGTTGATGGGATCAACGGTGTGGTAAAAATCAAAAAGGAATTTCCCCACATTCGTATTATCATGCAAACCGTCTTTGAAGATGAGGCAAGAATATTTGCTTGTCTGCAGGCAGGAGCAGAAGGGTATATCCTGAAAAATGCAAGCGCAGAAAAAATTATTCAAAGCATCAAGGAGGTTTATGAAGGCGGTGCATCGATGACCCCTTCGGTAGCCCTGAGGGTGATGAAATATTTTAATCAAACCAAACCTGCCGCTGAAGACTATAGTCTGACCGCTAAAGAAAAGGAAGTGTTAGCCTTACTCTCAGAGGGCAATAGTTATAAAATGGTAGCTGACAAACTGGACATCAGTTATTCCACCGTCAATTCACATATCAAGAAGATATATGAGAAGCTTCACGTGCATTCGCTCGGGGAAGCGGTGTCACTTGCGTTGAAGAACAGGATTGTTTAGAGTGAGTAGTGGGCAGTGAGTAGTGTCGGCATGGGTGTGTGTGCAGAACTCACCCCTAGCCCCTCTCTTAAATTTGTTTTCGGATACGTCATATGATTGTGGGTAAAGAGAGGGGAATAACATAAGTTAACTCATTATCACCCCTCTCTTCTGATGAGAAATTGTTTCCATTAATCAAATCCTACATAAGAGAGGGGTTGGGGGTGAGTTACACAAAAATCATTTTGCGTACAGAAGGCAAATGGAAGAGAGGGTGCTTCTATAACAAGGACACCCCTTAATCGAAATGTTTTTGCAGAACTCACCCCTAGCCCCTCTCTTAAATTTGTTTTCGGATACGTCATATGATTGTGGTTAAAGAGAGGGGAATAACATAAGTTAACTCACTATCTCCCCCCTCTTCATGTGAGAAACTATTTACAACAGGAAATCTTTAAATAAGGGGTACCATAAATTAAAATTCCTCTCGCATTCATGAAAATTCCCTTTTCACACTAACACAGACACTCACTCGCACCCTAGAGTGGGGGTGAGTTACAGATAAAACAATGAGAATGGTCAGAAGAATTCTAAAATTAGTATTTCTGAGTTTCCTCCCAATCCCCTAATTTTCAATCATGCTTCACCTGCATGAAATCAATAAGCACTATCATAAAGTGCTGCTATTCGCGCGTAAAATGCGTAGGAATCCTACTGCTGCTGAAGAATTCTTTTGGGAAAAGGTTCGTAACCGGAAATTATTTGGAACGAAATGGAACAGGCAATTTATTATAGAATGTCAAATTGATTCAACCCAAATAAAATACTATATCGCAGATTTTCATTGTCATCATAAGAAACTGATTGTGGAATTGGATGGTCAGATCCATTTAAATCAAATAGAGGAGGATTTGATCAGAACAGAAAATATGAATCAGTTTGGATATACAGTGCTTCGATTTACGAATGAACAAGTACTAAACCATTGGGATGAGGTAGAGGAGATTTTAGCGAGATATATAAAAATGGGAAGAGAGAGTAGCCATATACGATGATCTCTATCACCCCTCTCTTCTGATGAGAAACTGTTTCCATTAATCAAATCCCACATAAGAGAGGGGTCGGGGGTGAGTTAAACACAAATCATTTTGCGTACAGAAGGCAAGTTTAAGCGAGGGTAGTTTCAAATCTATAACTCCCCTAATTGAAGCAAGAACTGTTCATCAACTCACCCCAACCCTTTCTTATGGCAGTTATTGCTTTTGAATACAGTTATTCAAGGAAGAGAGGGGGCTCCCATAACAAGGACTCCTCTCTCGCATTCATGAAAATTCCCTTTTCACACTAACACAGACACTCATACGCACTCTGGATTGGGGGTGAGTTATAAGACCATTTTTCACTCTTCATTCTTCATTCTTCATTTACCCGTGGGCTGCGCCCACGGCTAGCCTCCCTACATCTAGTGATTGACATCACTATTCCTTTCCGATAGTTTTGTTGTGTATGAATTTCAGATACAGCACATATTGTGTGATGAAGAGAAGATTATATCTTCTTGTATTTTCCATCCTGTCGGTTTTGACAGCGCAGGCCCAAATAGGAAAGGTGGGCATTAATACAAATACCCCTTTGGCCATGTTGCATGTAAAAGATAGTAGTGTGGTTTTTACAGGCCCGCCAGCTACAACCTATTCACCAATTCCTCCCCCCGTTAATGGACCTGGTATCCGGATGATGTGGTATGCTCAGAAAGCTGCATTCAGAGTCGGTGAAGCATTGGGGCAACAATGGAGTGCGGACAGCACAGGAATACATTCAATTGCCATGGGATATGACACCAGGGCGCTTGGTGAAAGTTCAGTAGCCATTGGTAATCTGATAAAAGCCGATGGACCATTTTCAATAGCCTTAGGAGCCAATAATACAACCACAGGCCAGCAGTCAACTGCACTGGGTTCTTTTCTGACGACAAGCGGATTTTGGTCTGCTGCCATAGGGGTAAGCAGTGAGTCTACTGGAGATGCATCCATTGTCCTAGGTGCCAATAACACAGCTTCTGGTTCATTCTCCATAGCAACAGGAAGAAACAGTGTGGCAAATTCAGCTTATGAATTTGTAGCCGGACAATATAATGATACCACCGGTGTAGGATCATCTGATGGTTGGTTCAGTAGTGACCCTCTTTTCGTGATTGGAAATGGAGATAATTCCGTTTTTAGGAGAAATGCAGTGACCGTCCTTAAAAATGGAAATACAGGTATTGGAACTAAATCTCCACAAAGAGTACTCCATATAAGTAAGGGCTCTTCGGGAGCATCATCTTCAACCACTACTGCAGCGTTGTTTGAGGACAATTCAGATTTAGCTATCTCCCTGATCACCCCAAACATAAATAGCAGTTCTATATTCTTTGGCAACCCGGCGAATAGTGTTCATGGAGGAATTGTTTATAACAGCACCACTTCACCCAAAGGATTTGATTTCAGAACCAATTTGGATATATCCAGGGTGGTCATCGATTCATTCGGACGTATGGGTGTAGGGACAACGGCTCCCAAAAGGTTATTGCACGTAAGTAATGGATCATCAGGTGTCACGCCCCATAGCTCATCCTGTGGAGTATTTGAAGATGACGCAAATGTATCAATCAGCCTGATCACACCTGATGCCAATGAAAGTGCCATCTTTTTTGGAAATGCCGCCAGTTCTACGCATGGTGGTATTGTTTATAATTCTACAGTTCCTAATGGGTTGGCCTTCCGGACCAATGGCAATTCCACCAAAGCCGTTATAAATGATATCGGGGATATGGGGATTGGAGATACATCACCTAATGCAAAGCTTCATGTAAGTAAAGGCACTTCCGGTTCAACTTATTTTTCAACAGCAGGTATTGTTGTCGAGGACAATAGTGATGTGTATTTGCAATTTGCCGCACCATCACCGGAAGAAACCGGACTGATCTCTTCTTCTGAACTCACTACGATGCGTGCCGGTATTATTTTTCGTCCCGATAGTTCAGTACAAATCAGAGCGGGTGGAAACACCACAAAATTTAGCGTAGATAAATCGGGCAACACTAACGCTGTTGGAGAAATACGACGCTCTGCAACAGGCGCTGCCAATATGGTACCGATCTGTTATGGATCCGTGGATGCCAATGGCACCATCTTAAGCGGCTCAGGAAATTTTTCGGTTACAACCACTCCTCCCGGATACTATGAAATAACTATTACCGGAGAGACTTATTCAAACTCAGGCTATACGACTAACGTAACACCTGTCAGTGCAAATCCCCGGTTTCTTTCTACAGTAAACAACGCTGGCAAACTTGTTGTACGGACCTGGACTTCTGCTGGCGCGCTGGTGGATACCCTTTTTCATTTTGCGGTTTATAGAAATTAATCCAATGAAGAAGTGGATCTTGTTTTTCCTCGTTTGGTTTTTATCCTTACCAAACATCCTTGCACAACCAGGCAATGTAGGTATCAACACAATCACCCCACTGGCACGAATGCATGTGGTCAGAAATAGCGCATCCGGTGGTCCATTGCTTTCCAATGCACTGGCGATCTTCGAAGACAACCAGAATTCATTCATTCATTTATCGCATACCAACAATGCCGAATCCGGAATACTTTCAGGAAATCATAACACCCTTATACGTAGCGGGTTGATTTTTGGTTTGGATAGTTCTATACTTTTCAGAGCGGGAGGTAATGTCAACAGGATGACTATTAAAAATAGCAATGTAGGCATCAATACTATTTCCCCTGCAGCAATGCTGCACGTTAAAGATGGTAGTGTTTTATTTACCGGTCCGATGACTATCCCGGGTCCATCCAATCCACCGTTCAGTGGTGAAGGCACACGCATGATGTGGTATCCTGACAAAGCTGCCTTCAGAGCAGGGTATGTATTCGCGACGCAATGGGATAAAGATAGTATCGGGGATTACTCCACAGCCTTTGGATCCAGTCCAAAGGCAAAAGGTATTGCATCAGTAGCTATGGGGGATAGAACTGCCGCGACTGGATTTACATCAACTGCAATAGGAGGGTTTACTTCAGCTTCCGGTGAATATTCCACAGCAACAGGATGTAATAACCAATCTATTGGATGGGGTTCTTTCACCATGGGCAATGTTAACTCGGCAGTGGGCGACATGTCTTTAGCGATAGGCC
>DASXWI010000425.1:0-3686 GCA_036503755.1 Saprospiraceae bacterium
GCACGGGAGAAAATCCAGGGATGTCGGCGGAGGACGGATTGTTCGCGCCCGTGATGAAGCTTGATCGTTTGCATGAGGAGTAAAGGTACTCCTTCAATTCTTCATCACGTTAAACTGATACATTTTGCCATCATCTTCTTTGATCGTCACCAGATACATGCCCGGTGAATAATCAGGAAAATAAATCTTCGATGGAATAGTGACTTCAGTTTGATCAAAAATCAATCTTCCATACATTTCATGTAGTTGGATTTGTACGGTACGGAAATTAATTCGACGTGATTGGACCAAAATAAAGTCTTGAAATGGATTTGGCACTACTGTTATATCGGGTAACATCAAGCTTTTTGATGCTATCGATGCTCCTGGATGGTTGGCAAGAATTCACAGAGTCAATTCAAGCTTAGTGCTCAGTTAGAAGTTTGGTCTGGATCATTTCGGGGTTCCCTATCATTAATAATTCGTCTATATTTTAATCCACTTTTCTGTTCTAAAACTACCGTGTTCATTAATTTTTACCAAATAATATACACCTGGTCCATAATTGCTCACATTTAGCATAAATGTAGATTCCGCATTTTTTATTTGAAATTCCTCTATTATTTCACCTTTGCTGTTCAATACCCGGTAATGCATACTTTCACCTTCCTGTTGATAAATGTATAGAACATCACTAGTTGGATTTGGGTGTAATAGCATTTTGTTTGGTAAAGAAACGTCTTCAGTTTTAACAATTTCATGACAACCAGGCACTATGCACCCAAATTCATCAATCGAAATTAGCCAGGTATAAACTGCTGGCTTATCAGGTGTATATGGATGCTTATTAGCCCATCCGGTCAAAATATATCCTCCCTCTGGGTCAGGAATGATATCGCTTAATATAGCATTCGAATATAGGAAATCGGATGTATACAAGTGGCGTGACCAGAGGCTATCTCCTGAATTTGAGACTTTAGCAATCAATGCATCAAACCTAAATACCTCGCCTTTTTCATTCAATGTGTCATCACCTAAATAATATTCTAGTGCACTAAAATTTGTTTGTGCTCCAACTGCTATAAAACCATCTCTTGAATTACTTGGTACAAGCGCATTGAATATACAATGCACTTCACCAAAATGAGAATACCCCATCTCTGTTTGCCATAATAAATTGCCAACACTATCAACACTATAGATTGATGGTCTCCACACCGGTATGACAAAATGACTACTAGAAAATGGGTCTATATGGTGTCCGACACAATTAGTTGCAATAATTGATTTATTGTCATTTAAGACCATATCAAATCCTAACCCTTCTAGGCTATCACCATCACTAACATACCTCCTCTTCTCAACAAAATCCTCATTCAGCCAAATTACTAAAGCTTTCGAAATATATTCACTACTATTAGGATCCCCTAAACGAAGATATCCAGACATTATATATCCATCATCTGATTTAACAACATCGGTTATAATTTGATCGTAACTCAAATGCTGATTGAAATGATATGAAAAAGTGTCATATTCAATATTATAAATCGAAAGTTGTGTCATCAGTTTTTGATTTTTATTATAGATCAGACAATTGATTAGCACATTTTGAGAATCAATTAGAGCTAAGGAATAGCTATCAAAATACCCATTGTCCACTAACTGATTTTCCAAAGAAATCCTTTTCTCAATCCGTCCGTTATGAATGTTAAATTTCAATAGCTGAAAAGGACTTGTTCCACCAAAAGTTGTATAAAGAAAAGTATCCAACACAATTGCATTCATATTATAATAAAGACGATATCTGTTTGAGTCTAATGTAAAGCTAGAAGTTTTGATGTTTCCTTCTCTGTCAAATTCGGTGAATAGTGTACCTAATGAATTATATGGATTATCATTAGTGCCATGCCCTATTAGAATAAAACTATCACCTTGCGGAACAAGTATGCAACCAATTGACTGTCCAGAAGCTAAAGCATACAACGAATCAAGCCTTGGCTGCCCTTTCAATGAAAAAGTAGAACTTAAGCAAAGTAATAACCAAAAAATATATTTTGCTTTCCGCATAATATAAGGTTTGTCAGCATCTACTTTTACTTCTTCAAATGCCAGCAGTCGGACCGCGAGGCTGCTGTCCTGGTAATGCCCCGTACCAATGACATGACCTCTTGAATCCTGAACGAGTATGGTATCCCCATCAGCCAAACCCTCAGTGCCGGATTGTATGGCACGGGAGAAAATCCAGGGATGTCGGCGGAGGACGGATTGTTCGCGCCCGTGATGAAGCTTAATGGTTTGCATGAGGAGTAAAGGTACTCCTTCAAATCTTCATGACCTTAAAAGTACTGATGGTGCCGTCATCTTCTTTGATGGTCAGGAGGTACATCCCAGGTGGCCAGTGTGGCACATGCATTGTAACCGGAATCGGTGCAGCAGGTGTGTTGAGCATTTCATGGCCATGCATATCGTGGATGGTCATCGCAGCGGAACGGATATCGCCGCGTATTGACCTTATTTCCAGTTGATCCGTAAATGGATTTGGAGCGATGGACAAATCATCTGTATTTACAAAACCCTCTTCAGTGGATACAGGCAGAATTTCTACCCATTGGCACATACTGTCTTGTCCATAAGGATTACTTACCGTGAGGCATACATGATATAAGCCATCCTCAAACGTGTGAAGAGGACTGATCTCTTCACTCGTCTGGCCATCTCCAAAGTCCCAGTGCCATACCTCAGGATCAAAAAAGGAAAGATCTGTAAACCTTATTTCATGTCGCCATCCGGGTTCCTGCTCCTCAAACCGCCACCATGCTTGTGGTACATTGTCTATGTTGAGAGTATCACACGGACTATCATCAATTGGACCAAGTCTATAATTTGGAAGATTGGGAGCTGAGCGATTATTTTGAACTTTGAGATCAATATGATGCTGTAGAAATCTGCAATCTGTTACGGACTCATCAGGCCTGTCGATCACATGTATAAACTCACTGCTTCCTGCTGGTGGTATCATATAAATACGACCATCAGGGCCGTTGACTAATGGTCCAAAATCCATTTCAAACCAACCCGGCTGAATAAAACCATCAAAAGTATCTACCAGGGTCTGAGACGCTCCGATATCATTTGCCCATAGATCCCATTGCCAAAGATGTCGGTTATCATCTGCATACAAATACTGTTCAGATGGGGAAAATGCAGCTCCGGTAAAAAAACCAAAATCCGTATTAAATTGATCCAGATATTTCAGATCGCCAGAGCACCTGTCAAAGGAGAATAACGAGATATTCTGACCGTCATCAAAATCAAGGATATCCATTCTTGCAAAATAATTGCCTTGGGGAGAAAATCTGGCTTGTCCGGTGCCTTCTATAAGATTTATGTCTATTGTTCCGCTATGATGCAATTGAATTCCGTTGGGGCTAAGTAGATATGAGAAGTATTTATTACCAGTTGCTTCCATCACAAGCACCCACCAATCCCGTCCATTGGCATGTCGGGTGGCGGATAACGTAGCAGAATAATAATCAAATTCTCCAATTATGGAATCCTTATATAAAACTTCGAATGAAGTATCCTGATTTTCATAAATCCTCGTCTCAAGATATTTGTTCACACCATATTCTAATTCACCAACAGATCTGTAATGGTGATATAAAACCGAATATTCATTCTTCATATCAGGAATTGGTAAAATA
>DASXWI010000426.1:0-11583 GCA_036503755.1 Saprospiraceae bacterium
GCATTAAGCTCAACTGTAACTTCGTCTGAAGCAGGGTTTGGATACAATTTTGTACCGGAAACAGAAGAGATTTCTTTAACTGCAGTTTCCAATGTAAAATCGAATGGAATGGTTACTCCAGTACCATAAGCGATGTTATCATAGATAACAATGCCATCAAGTTCAATAGAAATTGCTCCATTGGCAGTGCCAGGGTCTGTTGCTGGGCATGTATGCGAAGTTGGGTTTACAGGTTGATTTAATAATCCGTCACCATATCCATCCACAATGGCAAATGAGTAGCAGCCATCAGATGTATGCTCAAACTCCTGTGTATATGTTGCATCACATTCAAGGACACCCAGGTCATCACTTGAAACAATCACATTGCCATCAGGGTCAGTCACTGACCAGGAAATTTCTTCAGGCCAGAAATCTGTTGTGATCGTCAGTTTAGCAGTTTCCTTTGCAAGTTGAGTTTCTACAGACCAGCCGTATGCATTATCCTGTGTAGCTAAATCTTCAAGTCCATTTGGATTGCTAACAACCAATTCAAGAACAGAAGATTCATCGATCGTAAGACCTGTCAGTGAAACGTTAGCTGTTTTGAATTCAGTTACTGTACCGGTCCAGTCCTTTGATCTTACTACCTCACCATTAATCAAAAGGTCGACATGTGCAGATGTAAGGGTGTCCTGACCCATATTCTGGAGCTTGGCTACAAAAGAACCTTGCTGATACTCTCCGCAGAAATAACGGTCGGTATACGTAGCGCTAACTGCAGCGTCATTATCACCTCTGAAGGCTACATCATAAACATAGTCAAAAGATGGGTCAGCTACATTATCGAAAAAGTAATCATTACCGAGGAGCATTGCACCGCTTGGACGAACGATGTACATCGTAGGCCAGTATGTCAGGTTAAACTTGGCTGGAATGGTGTTATCCTCAACTATATTATACTCAACACCAGTCACCCAGTCCCCTTGAGTATTAGAGCCTGTACCTAATAGGTCAGCGTGGCTTGTAGTATTGTCACCTTCAATGGTGAATATGACCAATTCATTCGTACCATTAGGACCATATGCATCCCATAGATTTTTCAGTACATGGTTGGTATGCAGGTAATAGCAAGGACCACACCAGGTTGCAAAGATATCGATGATAACAACTTTGCCACTATCCAGGTAATCTTGCACAGTGTGTACATTACCATTAATATCTGTGAGTACTAAATTAGCAGGGACCTGGCTGCCGCTGGGCAACTGAGCCTTTGCCCCAAGACTAAAAAGGAGAGAGAATAAAAGGAATGAGTACAACTTCTTCATGTTAGAAAACGATTTTTTATTGTGTAGAAAGAGTAAATAGAGGTGTAAAAATATATATTTCAAATGATCCATTCTTTTTTTTTCGGTTTAATTGCTGATTTGTAGGACTAAGGACATAAAAGTATCTTCCAGGGTCCCGTTTCAGAAGTAAATTTTGCAGATTCAGGCAGTTTAGCAAATAATTAACGTTGGTAAGGTCTGTTTTTGGCCTCTTTTCAGTGCCTATTTTTGAGTTTGATAATGAGCAACTTATATATTTTGAAATTGCCCTTTAATTGGGTTGATTTAACATTGATTTTTTTAATCAATTAATTAACAATGAATTATAAATTTAATAAATAAATAATATATAATTGGGCTTTTTCAATTCTTGCATAATGTCGTCTGGCGGGCATCATGCCAGCTACTTCTGCAAATAATTTATATTGTATATTTACACATCAGAGAACAATAATTAAACAAATGAAAAGACTACTACTTTGTTTTTTCCTCATCCAGGTTTTTGCAATTGGGTTATCGGCTCAGGCATCACTTTCCATAACTCCTGGGACTTTTTCATTGACCGGTCATCCGTCAAACAATGACGTAAATATCCATATTGAGGTTAAAAACAACTCCAATTTTGATGCCTTCGTCCTTTGGTCACGCGAAGTGGAATCACCTCCACAAGGATGGCTCACATGGATTTGCGACAAAAATCTCTGTTATCTGCCTATAGCTGACGCATGTTCTCCTGCCAAACCAAACATATTGGCTCCAGGAGAGAAAATGGATTTTCAGATACACGTAAACCCTGGTTCCATAGAAGGTTGTACACCCTATGATATCACCTTCACGGATTATGAAGATCCAACCATTATCCTTGGACACGCAACGGGTGAAGTTTGCATCAGCAGTACTGTAAGTACTAAAAACAATCCTTCACAAAGCAACCTCAGCGTTTTTCCAAATCCTACATCTGATTATTTCCAGGTATCTGAAACACCTGGTTTGAAATATATTGAGTTGTTCAATATTGTTGGAAACAAGGTTAGATCATACGATGCTCTTCCTCAGAAACAATATGCAGTGAATGATTTGACAGACGGTATCTATTTGGTCAGGTTAATGACCTCTACCGGCAAAATCATCAAAACCATCAGGTTGAGCAAAAGGTAAAATGTAACCGGGTTTATGCCCTGTCTATAAATAAACGTGCCCGTCAAAAGCGGGCATTTTTTTTTTGCTGATTCCATCTTCCAATCTGAATCTCAATCAAGGGGTTCAGTTGTACCTTTACCCTCCATCAATTATTGATCTTGTTATGAAGCATCCTGTATCCTTATACCGCATGGGCCACTTTAATGCAGCCCATCAGCTTGCCATTCCAAGTTGGTCACTTGAAAGAAATCTGGAGACCTTCGGGAAATGTGCCAATCCAAATTTCCATGGACACAATTATGAAGTGGAAGTGAAAGTGACCGGGCATGTTGATCCTGAGACGGGCATTCTTATCAATCTAAAAGATTTAAAAGAAGTCATTGAACGTGAAGTTGAAGACCGGTTTGATCATAAGAATCTCAATTTGGATTGCCCGGAGTTCACAGACATAGTCCCTACTGTTGAGAATATATGTGTGGTGATTTATGAAGTGCTTAGGCCATTCATCCCAACTCATCTTGATCTTGGGATTAAATTGTATGAAACACCCCGAAATTTTGCAGAGTATCCCGGAAGACCTTAAGTACATCGTAGAATAAAAAAGCATAGGGGTTCAAAATCTTGAACCCCTATGCTTTTTTATTTGGAAATGGATTGCCTTTTATTCGCGAAGCTTCGCTAACAAGCGTAAAATTTCAATGTATAGCCAGATCAAGGTGATCATTAATCCCATAGCGGAAAACCATTCCATATATTTTGGTGCCTTGTGCTCTGCTCCTTTGACAATTAAATCAAAGTCAAGCAAGAGATTGAGTGAGGCTATTCCAATAACACCCAATGAAAACAATATACCTATTGTACCTCCTTCATGGATGAAAGGGATATGGATGCCAAAGAAACTCAATCCGAAACTGATCAGGTATAAAAGTGCGATAGCTCCTGTCGCCATCACAACTCCCATACGAAATTGCTGCGTCACAGGGATGATACCTGTTTTATGAATAAACAACATGATGAATAAAACAAGAAGTGTAAGAGATATCGCCTGGATAACTATGCCACCACCAAAGCCTGCATAGATACCAGAAATTCCTCCCACAAATAAACCTTCCATCGCAGCATATGCAGGTGCGATAAAAGGCGAGTATTCTTTCTTGAAGACATTGATCAGGACAAGGATCAGGCCAACGATGGCACCACCAATCATTAGCATTTGGCTTTGAACTTGAAAATTATATATGGCCGTGATCAGCAGAATGCCAAACAGAAGAAATGTTTTATTAATGGATCCCTGGATAGTCATGGAACCTTCCTGTGCTACCGAAATAGTTGAAGCATTCTCATTGCCCAGGCTATTGCGTAAAAGCGGGTTGCCCCCACCGGCGAATTTTTTAAACATATTAAAAGAGGTTAAATGGTTAAATGGTTATGTGGTTAAATGGTAAATGGTAAATGGTAAATGTTAAATGGTGATCGGTGATCGGTGATCGGTAATCAGTAAACAATAGTTGGTCAAAATTCATTCAATCTACAGTATATAGTCTAAGGTCTTTCGTCTGATATCTGACGTCTGACGTCTGACAGCCATTACTACTTTTTATACTTCGCGATCGCATCGCGTATTCTTTGCACGCGGTTTTCAGGGCTAGGGTGTGTACTCATAAATTCTGGCTGTCGCGAACCACCACTGGCCTTTTCAAGAATTTGCATGACGCCGATCAATGCTTCCGGATCATATCCGGACTGAACCATAAATCGGACACCAAGATCATCAGATTGTAATTCCTGGTCCCTGCCATAAGACATATTGACCAGGCTTGCAATCATCTGGGCAGCTTGAGCGGTTTGATAATCCCCGGAGGCAATCACAGCCGCACCAGTCAATCCCTGGGTCAATTCCTGCTTAGCAATGCGTTCCGCCCCATGACGGGCAACTACGTGTCCGATTTCGTGTCCAAACACTCCTGCCAGTTGATCTTCAGTTTCAAGTTGGTTGAATAATGCCTGTGTTATAAATACCTGTCCACCTGGAAGTGCAAAAGCGTTGACTACATTCGGATCATACAACAAATGAAAATCGTATTGATAAGGAGTCTGTTTCGCATCGCTTTGCTGAACTATCCGTTGGCCAATCCCTTTCACAAATTTCTGAGCTTCTGCATCGGGATGTAACCCTCCAAATTGTTCGATCATGGCAGGATAACTGTTCAGGCCAAGCGCAATTTCCTGTTCGGGAGTTATGCTTACATGCTGCGTCTCGCCAGTAATCTCATTAAGCTGCGAATTCGAATAATATTTACAGAGAGCAAATCCGGCTAGAAACACGGCGATCAAAAGACCACCACCAACATTTCGCCGTCTAGGCGCTCCGTATTGGCTACCACCTCCTTGATTCCCGTATGGTTGATTTCTAAATATGGACATCTTTCAGGATTTAATTGTGTAATCGAATAATGGCAATTTCCGTTTCCCTTTCATAGGGATCCATAGTCTAACAAATATTGGGAGGCGGACTGTTCAAATATAAGGATTTCTATCCTCGTAGTATTGAACGATTCCTAAAGAAAGATTAGTCTTTTTTGCTTGAGAACGATGGGCTCTCAATTAGAATTCAGACGTATTATGGAATCGGATTTCGGGGAAATTTTCAAGAGTCATTTTGAGGACCCAGGCAGATTCTGCAAGGAAGACAGGTTTCATATCCTTGTCATGCGCAATGTCTTTTTTCTTCCTGGTGATGAAAGCCTGAAGGGCATCTCCGCTAGTGGCTTCGATCCAGCATGCTTTATGCAAGCTTAAAGGTTCGTAATCACACTTGGCACCATATTCATGCTCAAGACGATATTGGATGACATCAAATTGTAGTGCTCCGACTGTTCCGATGATTTTATCTCCGTTCAATTCTTTGACAAACATCTGTGCTACTCCTTCATCCATTAATTGATCAAGGCCTTTGTTCAGTTGTTTGGTTTTCATCGGATCTTTATTGATGACCCGACGAAACATTTCCGGAGAAAAGCGGGGGATGCCTTTAAAATGAAGACGTTCCCCTTGAGTAAGGGCATCACCTATATTAAAGTTTCCTGAATCATATAGTCCAACAATATCACCTGGCCAGGCTTCATCGATGACTTCTTTGCGCGAAGCCATAAACGAAGTAGGATTTGAAAATTTCATTTGCCGTGCCTGGCGTACGTGATAGTAATTGGTGTTGCGTTCAAATTTCCCAGAACATATTCTCAGAAAGGCAATTCTATCCCTATGTCTTGGATCAATATTGGCGTGGATCTTAAACACAAATCCACTGAAGTTATTTTCTTCAGGTCTTACGATACGTTCTTCTGTTTCTCGTGGTAGTGGGGCAGGGGCGATATCAATAAAACAATCCAGGAGTTCCTTTACACCGAAATTATTGACCGCACTGCCGAAGAATACAGGTGATACATCACCTGATAAATAATGCTCCCTGTCAAAGGAAGGATATACATGGAGTACAGTATCCAATTCGGAGCGAAGTTCATTGGCTGGTCTTTCGCCTACATGTTGATCCAGAATAGGATCATTTACATCGTTGATTTCTATGATCTCTTCTTCTTCCTGTTTTCCATGTGGGCGAAAGAGGACAAGTTTTTTTTCATAGATGTTATATACACCTTTAAACTGTTGTCCCATTCCGATAGGCCAACTTAATGGGGTGACATGTAAGCCTAATTTTTTTTCGATTTCATCGAGCAGGTCCACAGCGTCTTTACCTTCCCGATCCAGTTTATTAATAAAGACAATAATTGGGGTGCGACGCATGCGACAGACTTCTACCAGTTTTTCAGTCTGTGTTTCTACACCTTTAGCAACATCAATAACCACAATGACACTATCGACAGCAGTTAATGTTCTGAAGGTATCTTCCGCAAAGTCTTTATGGCCTGGTGTATCAAGAATATTCACCTGGTGATCCCGGTAAGGAAATGCCATCACAGACGTGGCCACAGAGATACCTCTTTGACGCTCGATCTCCATAAAGTCAGAGGTCGCGTGTTTTTTGATTTTGTTTGATTTGACTGCGCCGGCCTCCTGGATCGCGCCTCCAAAAAGGAGCAATTTTTCCGTAAGTGTGGTTTTCCCTGCATCCGGGTGGGATACAATACCAAAGGTCTTTCGTTTCTGGATCTCTTCTGTCGCGCTCATAGGCTTTTCGCTGGAGGGGCAAAGGTAATTAATAGTGAAGAGTGAAAAGTGAAGAGTGAAAAATGGAAATGAAGAATGAAGAATGAAAAATATAGGGTGTTTTGAGAGGGTTACAGGGGGATAATAAAAAACCCGCCATCTGTGACCAGTGGCGGGTTGGTGTTTGAGGTGGGTTTGGGGTTAAACGAAATCTTTGTGATTGTAGGGAGCTTCGATTTTTTCAGGTTGACGCGCTTTCATATCCCAGGTCCATCCTGAGGTTTTTGGATCACCAGTATTATCCTGTTTGTGTGATTTGTGGCTTCTGAATTTGTAGTCTTTTTTTCCGAAAGTATCATGAAGCTTATCACTGAGTTCTTCCAGCTCTTCTTTCACCATCTTCGCGATATTATTCACATTAGTTGGTTCGCCCATCATTTCAAGTCTTTCAGAAACAGTTTTAGCCACCGGCACGATTGCCCATAATACCGCGTAAATGATAAAGCTGGCACCTCCCGCAAGACCAAGTAAAACAAAAGCAACTCTTACCCAAACAGCGTCTTGAATTCCAAAGTAAGAAGCTAATCCAGAACATACTCCTCCAATCACTTTATCATCACCATCACGGTATAATCGTTTACCAGTTTTGATCTGGAAGGGGCCTGTATCTTTCTTTTTCTCTTTTGTAGCAGTTTCTGCAAAGTCAATATCTCTGAGTTCCTCAGGCGTTCCGAGAACGGAAATGGCTTCCAGGATATCTACTTTGTTGACGATGGTCCTGGTTCCTTTATTGCGGTTGACGAGTTCACCCATTCTTGTCTCTATATCCTGCATGATTTCAGCAGCACCTTCACCCCCGCCAAAATGCCTGGTCAACGTATTGAGATAATGATTGGCGGTTTCAAAAGCATCTTCATCTATTGTGAAGGCATAACCACCGAGATTAATATTAATGGTTTTGTTCATTGTATCTATGATTTATGGGAGGTGAGAGAGACTGCTTCATTGATTTCTACCCAGGAATCTTTGAGTCCTTGCAGAAAGGCCCGGCCTTCATCCGTGATCTTAAAATACTTCCGGGGCGGACCGTAATTGGATTCCATCCAGTAATATTCCAGGAACCCGGCATTCTTGAGCCTGGTCAGTAGGGGATATAAAGTGCCTTCTACTACCACCAGTTGAGAACTCTTCAGTTTTTCAATGATATCTGAGGTGTACATGGCTTCTGATGATAAAAGGTTGAGGATACAAAGTTCCAACACCCCTTTGCGCATCTGAGCTTTCATGTTGTCGAGTTTCATGGCCCAAATGTAGATCGATTCTTAGTACTATGCAATACAAAGTACACTAATTAGGCATAGTACCTGATGAAAGCAGGTAGATAGTCGACAAATGATTCGAAGGGTTAAATGTTTAAATGGTTAAATGGTTATGCGAATCATGCCGTCTTAGGATATTGTTAAAGGCTGGAAAGGTCTAGTCCTCTCTATTCCACCTAACTTTGCCGGTCATGAGAATTTCAAATATCAGGTGGGTGATCCTGCTCGGGGCTGTGACCATCCTGAGCATTATTGCCATGCAGACGTATTGGCTGACCCAGCGTTGGAGCCACGAATCCCAATCGTTTGATCAGACTACTAAAATTGCCCTTTTGAGTGTAGCTCAAAAGTTGGCCCAGATCAATAAATCCACCTTGCCTTCTGGTGAAATCATCAAACGCATCACGCCTAACTATTACATCGTCAATTTCAATGACGTCATTGATGCCAATATTCTCGAATACCTGTTATTGGAAGAATTCAGTTCACTGAGGAACTACACAGATTTCGAATACGGCATTTATGATTGTTCGAGTGATGATATGGTCTATGGAAATCATTGTAATCTCATTGAATCTGACAAGCCACCCAAAACCACCGGGACCCTTCCGAAATATGATGAATTCAGTTACTACTTCGGCGTAAAATTTCCATCACGGCAAAATGACATCGGGGCTAATACCAGGAGTTCCTGGCTGATGGCATTGATTGCAGCGTTATCAGTTGTTTTCTTTTCTTATACGATCTGGGTAATCTTCAATCAACGCAGGTACTCCGAGATGCAGCGTGATTTTATAAACAATATGACGCATGAATTTAAAACACCTTTGACATCCATTCAGCTATCCAGCGACTATTTATCAAAGCAACCCGCCATCGAGGGTGATGAACGTTTGAAACGCTATACGGAGTTGATTCGCTCACAGTACCAACGATTAAATTCACAAGTAGAAAAGTTGTTGAATGTGGCCAGGCTTGAATCTGGCGAATTCAAATTGAAAGTTGAAAAAGTGGAAATGCATCAATTACTGGATGATGTATTGGAGACCAAGGGTGCGGAATCAGGCATTGAGGGCCGTGTATTTCACAAAGAGTTTAAGGCCAGGGAAACGTTCATAGAAGGGGACAGGACACATCTGAGTAGTGTCATCAGCAACCTGATTGACAATGCTGTTAAGTACTCACCATCTGGACAACCGATTGACATTGTCACTTCCAGTGATCCGGGATACTTTAGCCTGAAAATTGTAGACAGGGGAATTGGTATTGCACCACAACATCAAAAACATTTGTTTAAAAAATTCTATCGGGTACCTTCCGGAAACGTCCATGACATCAAAGGGTTTGGCCTTGGACTGCATTATGTCAAAAAGATATTGCAGATGCATAAAGGGGATATCCGGGTTGAAAGTGAGCTGGGTAAAGGAAGTTCTTTTATCTTACAACTTCCAACGATAACAAAATGAAAGCAAAAATCCTTTACGTAGAAGATGATGAGTCCTTAAGTTTTATCACCAGGGACCAATTGGAAATGGAGGGTTATGATGTAACCCATAGTGCAAATGGCAAGGATGCCTGGACTATATTTAAGAAGGGTGAGTTTGACCTTTGCCTGCTTGATGTCATGTTGCCACAGGTAGATGGATTTGAATTGGCCCGCAAGATCAGAGGTGTGAGCAAACATGTCCCGATTATTTTTCTTACCGCTAAATCCATGGCGGAGGATAAGATGGAAGGTTTTGTATTAGGCGGTGATGATTATGTGACCAAGCCCTATAGTTTTGACGAACTCAAGATGCGTATAGAGGTATTCTTACGCAGAAGAAAGATCATGGAGGAAGCTCCAAAAGAAGCCATTGCCATCGGCAAGTATCATTTCGATTATGCCAATCTGGATCTTTCCCTCAATGGTAATACCAAAGGACTGACACAACGTGAAGCAGATATCCTCTATTACCTTGCTAAACGACCAAACCAGGTGATCAGGCGTTCTGATATACTAGAAGACATCTGGGGTAAGGATGATTATTTCTATGGACGAAGCCTTGATGTTTTTATCAGCCGTCTACGCAAATATCTAAATGAAGACCCGGAGATTACGATTGAAAATATTCACAGTGTGGGATTTAAGCTCAATTTTCCTACGTAAAATTGTTTCGTCAGGCGTGAGTCGTCAGGCGTGAGCAAAGAGCATAGGGCATAGGGCGGTGTTCGGTAATCGGTGTTCAGTAATTGTTTTGTCGGTTCAGTTTTGAATACTCCATGAGCTCAGTGCGAAAAAATTATTGAGTGATGTGGTGATGTAGTGATTAAGATTTATAAAAAAGCCCCGAGTAGATACCCGAGGCTTTTTTTTCGATTTGTTGGATACTAATTAGATACTATTCTGCTACTCCGGAAACGAGGAGAGATACTTCATTGCGCAGGACTTCGATGAAACCTTGTTCGATTTTGATGGAGCGCTTTTCACCTTTTGAAAGTTGAAAGCGAACTTCACCTTGACCGAGGGCAGCAACAATCGGCGCGTGGCCATTGAGTACTTCGAAACGTCCGCCTATGGCAGGCACATTCACAGAAGTGACTTTGCCGTGGAAGAGTTCCTTGTCCGGTGTGAGGATGACGAGATTCATTGTAGTAGTTTGCGGGATTAGTTACCTGACTCAGCCAACATTTTATTTCCTTCTGCGATCACTTCGTCGATCGAACCTTTCAAGTTGAATGCAGCCTCAGGATACTGATCTACTTCACCATTGAGGATCATCTTAAATCCACGGATCGTTTCTTCAATCGGTACAAGGGCACCAGGTTTTCCTGTAAACTGCTCAGCAACGTGGAATGGTTGTGACAAGAAACGTTGTACACGACGAGCGCGGTGAACGACAATCTTATCTTCTTCAGAAAGTTCTTCAAGACCGAGGATCGCAATGATATCCTGAAGTTCGTTGTAACGCTGAAGGATGTTTTTCACAGCCATCGCAGTGTTATAATGATCTTCACCGATGATCAGTGGATCAAGAATACGTGATGTACTATCGAGTGGATCCACAGCAGGATAGATACCGAGAGCTGCAATCTTACGACTCAATACCGTTGTAGCATCAAGGTGCGCAAAGGTTGTAGCAGGAGCAGGGTCAGTCAAGTCATCCGCAGGTACGTAAACGGCCTGTACAGATGTGATAGATCCTCTCTTTGTAGAAGTAATACGCTCTTGCATGATACCCATCTCAGTAGCCAGTGTTGGTTGGTAACCTACGGCTGATGGCATACGACCAAGAAGCGCTGATACTTCAGATCCAGCTTGTGTAAAGCGGAAGATATTGTCAATAAAGAAAAGGATGTCGCGGCCACCTGCAGGATCGCTGAGGTCACCATCACGATAATATTCAGCAACGGTAAGACCAGAAAGAGCCACACGTGCGCGTGAGCCTGGAGGTTCGTTCATCTGACCAAATACAAGGGTTGCTTGTGATTTAGCAAGTTCAGTTTTATCTACCACGGACAGATCCCATCCGCCTTCTTCCATACTGTGCTTGAACTTCTCGCCGTATTTGATAACGCCTGATTCGATCATTTCACGGAGAAGGTCGTTTCCTTCACGGGTACGCTCACCTACACCTGCGAATACAGAGATACCTGCGTATCCTTTTGCGATG
>DASXWI010000427.1:0-4150 GCA_036503755.1 Saprospiraceae bacterium
CAGTTCTTCTACTTTTTCAAGCAAAGCACGATTCATGTCTCCGAGCAGAATACCTTCTTTCTCAACTTGTGTAGCCGATGGTATGCCCGGCAAATGCCCGTAATTTGTTATGTGAGTTTCAAGTTCATGCAATGGAGTGAGTGCATACTCTTTTTCAAATACGTAGTCTGGCCATGTACCACTCACCTCTACACGTACTTCTTCGCTGATGATTTTACCATCTACAGCGAGCAGGTAATCATTTGTAGGCATATTGGCTGATGAAAGGACGCCGATTCCCACTTGGCCAGTGGCGTTCGGAACCATTAGAACATCCCCTCCACTGGTTTGCATAAATAGGGCAGAAGATGCTCCATTACTTCGGGCTTGTATTTCGTTTCCATCCATGGCAACATTAGCAGCCGTTGTTGGTCCCAATACCAATTGTCCTCCTCCCCCCAACGTGACATCTGTGCCATCTGTAACATGAAGCTTGGCTTGTGGCGAAGAGGTTCCTACTCCTATCCTACCATCATCATCATCACACAAGGATAGATTACCACCCCAGTATTGCAGATAAAGCAATGCATCAAGATCTCCGCTTCGGGCCAGGATTTCGTTGTTGTCAAAACGAATGTGCGTACTGATCGGATTCCCAATTTGAAAATACCCATCCCCGGATTCACTAATAAATTCTGTACCCACTAAATGCAATGCGGATTCAGGCGAAGCTATTCCAATACCAACATTTCCACCAGCAGTGATGGTCATATTGAGATCAGCTGCCCCTGTAAAATTGTTGGTCGCATCTAAGATCTTGAAAACGCCACCATCATTTACAATTCGCCAGTCCGTTGCAGAAAACTCTGTATCACGCAACAAGTCAATACCGGCCATACCAGTACCTGTTGTCGTGCGATGCACCGTAATAAACTGATCAGATGCTCCAGCAACATGCAGGTGGGATACCGGAGGGTCAATCCCCAATCCAAGGTTTCCTGAACTCGTGATCATGAGGTTAAGATCACCAGGTGTAAGGAAGTTGTCTATTCCATCATAAAACCTGAGCACGCCCCCATCATTCACCATCCTCCAATCTGTTGCGCTAAACTCACTTGATCTGAGGAGTTCCAAACCAGATTGACTACCGCCCGCACTTGTGGTGTGAATACGAAGGAACTGATTTGCACTTCCTTCAAGTTCAAGTTTCTGATCAGGTGTGATCGTGCCAATACCAAGATTTCCATTACTGGAATTGAGGAACATGAGGGAAGCACCTACACTGAGGTTTCCTCCCTGGGGTTGTAAGCGTAACCCTAAGGGGTTGTTATCGTACAATGATTGAATCAGATCAAAATCCAATGTGAGGTGACCTTCAGACGTATCCCCCAGGACAACAAGACCACCTGGGATGTTTACTTGTCCGCTACTTGCAACATGAAATGGTGCTTGCGGTTGCGCAGTAAGTACGCCTACCTTCTGAGAAAAGGTATTATTGGCAATACAGGTAAGGAGGAGAATAAAAACGGTGGTAATTCTGCACGTTTGCATGATCCGTAATTTTAGTTTACTAAAATTACACAACTGGACCCACATCACACGCCTTATCCGCTAATGGTTAACCATGAATTTTTAACTGTTTCGAAAGAAGAAATAACATCTCCCCGACCCTCTTCTAAGAGGGAGTCATGATTTAACAGACACAACACCCCCTCACCGCTCACTGCTCACTGCTCACTATTCACTCCCATTCTTCACTTTTCACTCTTCACTCTTCACTTAACAAGTTCGCCTTTCAGGCGCAACAGCTCCGTCTCCGCGACTTTCGCATTATACCGCGCAGCAATCAGCCGGTCATAGGCATCCTCTAGGCTTTGCTCCGCTTCACGCAGTTGTATGAAAGTTGCTGAGCCGAGACGATATGTTTCTAAAGTAATATTTACATTCTCTTTGGCTAACAAGATATTTTCTTCCTCAAGCGCCAATGCACTTTTTTGTAAAACGTAGGTATCATACGCATTGATCACATTGAGATTTAATCGGGATACTTCACTTGCATAATAGAGTTGTTGGTATCCATAATTTAGTTCAGCCTGTTTAACTAACCGGTCTGTATTTCTATAATTCAAAATAGGGATAGCTGCTGAAAATCCATAATTGAACCCTCTGTTCTGATTTGATAAAGGAAGAAACGGGTTAAGCGCTACATCATTATTGGTGAGGCTGAAATTATAAGCAGAATTAAATTGAACTACCGGGTAACGCTCAGCTTTGATTTCCTTTATAGATATTCCGGCAATATCAATGTTCTTCCGGTTTATCTGAAGCAATGGACTATTCTGTTCAAAATTGTTTTGTATCTCTTCCAGGGTCAATTGAAAATTGATCGGGATAGAATCCGTGACATCATAATCTGAAGTCATATCCTGCTGTCCCTCCAGTGCAGGGTTCATCCGTTGATTAAGCCGAACCTTCAATTCACGAATATATGTCTCCTGGTGAAGTTTTGCAGACTTCTGCTCATTAAGGTCGATCTGGCTTTGCAAATATTCTTGTTTTGTTCCAAGGCCAATATCCAACTTGCGTTTAGAAAGATCAACTCTTGTCTGGTTGATACTCATTTGTTCTTCAATAGCTATTAATTGTTGTTTCTGGCGAACAATGATATAGTAGGTATTTATGATTTCGGCAATGGTATTCACCACCTGGTTCTTAACCTCAAGTTGTCCAAGTTTGGCAAACTGTTCAGCTTTATCACGAAACGCAAACATTCTGAGTCCATCAAAGAGTGTCCAATTGAGTGTCACCGATGCATTAATATTATGGGTCACAACATCACCCTTTCTGTCTGTCCCGTCAGAAAACTCCTGCTGTTGATTATTATTGGTCCATGTAGTTCCAAGATTAGCATTAAGCCTCGGAAGGTAAACTGCATTTCGGTAGGAATAATCAAGAGCCAAAAGTGCAGAATCACTCTCTGCTAATCGGATATCATAATTATTCTCCAATGCAATGCTGATCGCATCTTGCAGGGACAGGAATCTTTGTGCATTAATTTTACCTGAAAAACAAAAGAATAGAACAGCTGCAAAGAAAACGACTTGCTTCATTGACTCCCTATTGGTAAATCGAATAATCGTCCTTGTTTTATTTATTTGCATGATAGGTATCTCCATCATTGGATTAAGCATGTGTTACGATCTCGTCGGGTTCGGCAATGGCTGTTTCAAATGCACTCACCTGTTTTTTAGAGGATAGGTAAGAATACAAAGCAGGTACAATATATAAGGTCAGGACCAGGGCAAATAACATACCTCCTACGATGACGATACCCAGCGGCACGCGGCTAGTACCTGCAGATCCAATCGCAAGCGCTATCGGTAATGCACCCAGGGATGTGGCTAATGTTGTCATAAGGATTGGTCTTAGTCGCGCCACCGAAGCATCGATAGCAGCTGGAATCTTTGATTCGCCGTGTCTTCTCTTCTGATTGGCAAATTCAACGATCAGGATTCCATTCTTGGTGACCAGACCAATCAACAGGATAATACCGATCTGTGAAAAAATATTGAGTGTCTGTCCAAACACCCACATGCTCAGCACAGCACCTGCAAGGGCAAGCGGTACGGTGATCATGATGATGATCGGATCAACAAAGCTTTCAAACTGAGCAGCCAGCACAAGGAATATCAAAATAAGGGCAAGTAAAAAAGCAAAAGAGATATTAGATGAGCTTTCCTGAAAGTCTCGAGAAGCACCTGCAAGTGAAGTCTTAAATGTTTCATCTAAAACTTCTGCTTTGATCCTGTCCATCTCTGCAATACCATCCCCAATCGTTTTACCGGGAGCCAGTCCAGCTTGCACAATGGCACTTTTAAATCTATTGAAATGATAGATGGTGGGTGGATTGGCTAATTCCTCCATGTGTACAAGATTGTCCAATTGGATAAGTTCATCCCGGTTATTGCGAACGAAGAAATTCTTCAGGTCCAGTGGTTCATCCCGGTTGCCACGATCTACCTGCGCAATAACCTGGTATTGTTTACCATTCATGATGAAATATCCAAATCGTCTTCCGCTCAATGCGAGTTGTAATGTATTATTTACATCCAACACGGATACCCCAAGTTCATTTGCGCGCAACCGATCAATGGTGATTTGCAATTCTGGT
>DASXWI010000428.1:0-9769 GCA_036503755.1 Saprospiraceae bacterium
TGGTATTGGAACTGTCCTGGCAGAAAGAATAATTAAATACAGGAATAGCCTCGGTGGATTTATATCAATTCACCAGGTTGGCGAATGTTATGGAATGGCCCCTGAAACATTAGAAAAAATCTTGCCTGGCCTGCAAGTGACTGAATCGCCTAGCTTCATTTCGATAAACAAAATAGACCTGAAGAACTTTAGCCACCCATATCTATCAAAGAAAATGGCCAGAATTGTGGAAGCTTATCGTACGCAACATGGTCCATTTGTCGGACCCGATGATTTAAGAAAGTCATTCCCCGCTGATACTAACTGGTGCGACAAACTTTTGCCTTACATAGTTTTTGAATAGAAACTACTTCTTTACTGAAGCACTGTACTTTTCAACAAAGGCTTTCATCTCGCTGACCATCTTTGGACTACCGATAGAAATGGTTGCTCGCTGATGCAGATCATCAATGGGTAAATCAAGGATGCGTTCAAGGTTACAAGTGATGGCAATTCCTCCCGCTTGTTCCACAATCATAGCCATCGGGTTGCATTCGTATAGCAATCTTAATTTGCCCTTAGGATATTTTCGGGTATGGGGATAAAGGAAAATTCCACCCTGAATCATGATGCGATGTATATCGGATACCATTGACCCTATATAGCGCAGACCAAAGTTCATATCAGAACAATGATCAATATACCTGCGCATTTCAAGATCGAACTTTAGGTAATACCCTTGGTTAACGGCATAGTAAGCACCGTCTTCCGGTATTTTGATATCTCGATGGGAAATGCAGAACTCACCTATGGTTGGATCAAGCGTAAAACCATTCACACCATGACCTGTCGTGTATACCAGGATAGTGGATGTCCCATAAAGCACATACCCTGCTGCTACTAGTGCGGTACCAGGCTGCAGAAAGTCTTCCAACGTAACAGGACCTGATATATCTGAGATCCTCCTGTAGATGCTGAAGATGGTACCTACAGAAACATTAACATCGATATTACTTGAACCATCGAGTGGATCAAAAACAACCACGTATTTTGGTTTTTTCTTTGCGACAGGAGGTAACGGTACAAAATTTTCCAACTCTTCTGAAGCGATGGCTGCGCATTCTCCACTATTGCCTAGACATTCTATCAGCTTATCGTTTGCATAGATATCCAGCTTTTGAACAGTATCCCCGGATTCATTTTCTGAACCGGCCACCCCAAGTATATTGACCAACCCTGCTTTGTTGACTTCACGGTTGATAATCTTGGCGGCAACACCTATGTCCCTGAGGAGATTGGTAAGTTCCCCGGTTGAACTGGTATACTCTTTTTGCTGCTTGAGTATAAATTCATCCAGCGTGATGATTCGGTTACGGTTGGACATATCCATTTTGTTTCGTGCTTTACTTTTTTCCTTTTTTAATAACCCCCATAGTATCTCCTCAAAAACCACTCCACAGATAATGCTGCCAGCAGCAAAAGACAAAGCCATTTGAGATGAATCAACGGCCTGGTTTGTGTGCTGCTGTATAAAATAGGTTTGATTGCCTCATTTTCAATCATCTGGTCAGCTAGTTGATCCATCTGGTCGGCATATACAAATGCTCCTCCATGCTGTGAGGCCAATTGCCTCAGCAATCCATGATCCGCAGTTAATGCCATAGACTCCAGTTGAACAGGCTGGACCACGAATCTTCCTTCATGCGTTTGCCTAATCCCATTAATTTCTGTGGTGGCTGTATACGTATAACTGCCTTCAGGAAATTTACCCACTTGCAAAGCGTAGGCTTCACCTGCAATATTAAAAGTGTAGTCAAACTCCTGCCGGTCTTTGTTTCTGATCTTGAGAAAAACTTCAGGTGAATTAATCAACTCATAATTATCGTTGTACAGCTCTGCCTGGAAAGAAATATCCTCCAGTTCTGTATATAGTTTTTTTGCAGTAGTGACCCTGAATTTTCGCTTGTCCGATTTCGTAGAAGCATACTGGCACAACTGGGTTAATAATTCGTGTGTGATTTCTTTAGATCCATTCTGCAACTGGTCATACAATTGCCATTTCCAGATTCCTTCACCTGCGATTACACAAGTCCTGATATCATTTGATTCTTCCATCAGGATCAAAGGAAACTGCGTATCCACTTTTCCAATCCGCTGGTAAGCAAACACCTGGGCTGAAGGTTTGGGGGTGTAATCACCATATGGTGAAACAAGTGGGCTGAAGGTTTCAAGTTTACTTCGCAACTCTTCACTCGTATTGAAACTTGTAAACCCAGGATTATAAATCATGGTCACATCATTTGGTGTACGATTTCCACCATTGTCTATGCTCAACAAGGATTGTGCATTATTAAAAGCATAGAGATCGGTCTGGTAACCGGCCACAAAAATCTTAGGTATCAGGAGCTTATTGATTTCATCCAGGATGTTGTGGATTAAATACTTTGAGGAAGGCAATTGATGCAATATCACGAGGTCATATCCCTGGAGTTGATTGGTCGAAAAGTCTTCTGCCATTCTAACATCAACCTCATAGTTGCGTTGCTCCAGCAAGGATGATTTCCAAACTGCAAGATCAGGGTGAGGGCTATTGGCCAGCAGGAGCACTTTAAGTCTTCCATCGATCACTTCGACAAAAAAATCTCGCACGTTGTTTACATACGTCACTTCATTTTTCACCTGGGTCAGTTGAACCCTATAATGTTGCACACCACCTTGTTTTGCTTCGATAGTCACTTGTTTTGTATCAAACCAATCATCCGATGTGATCTGAAGTGGAATTCTTTCCAGGAGAAGTTGCTGATTATCCTGGATGTGTTTTATTTCAAGTGCAGTTGATGCCCCATTAAGCCTTACTGCTGATATGTCTGTTTGAACGGAGAACTTATCTCCCATGTATGCAATGCTATTGTGAAAAACATCTCTGACCATCAGGTCGGTTTTGCGGATGGTATCACCCAGTGCAATCACTGACAACGGAGCCTTCTGCCCTGCCGGGAGATACAATGGATTTCTTCCCCTGTTGACTGCCCCATCCGTAGCTACAATGATGGCACCAACATTCTGACCTTTGTATTGCTCGTTGAGATAGGTCATGAATTCGCCCAGGTCACTTGCCTGGTCATTGATCACCCAATTTTCAACGGGCACTACTTCTTCCCCAAAGCCGATTTTGTGCACTTGATATTTACCGGCAAGGCGTTCACTCAATTGTTCTAAAGCTTGCATATACGCCGAAGAATCTGCCTTATTCAGTGCTGACCTTATACTGGTTGACTGATCCTGGGCGATGATGATGACAGGTTCCTCAGTGCGATTTTGAAGCAATTTTAACAAAGGGGCTAAAAGCAGGCTGGCTAAAACGGTGACCACAATACCCCTGAGCAGAGCCATAATAAGTCGTAACCTGGGTGGCTGGTCCGCAAAAGTCGTATCCTTTCGGTACAAAATGACTGCTGCAGCTATACCCGCTATAAGGCAAAAGATAAGATACCAGGAAGGGTACTGCCAGTTAAGATGCTGCACGTTTCGGGTTTAAATTTTGGTTAGCCAACAATGGCAAAACGTTTACAAAGATTGAAAAAATATCCAACCCTCCCTTTCCTGGGTGGAAGACCTCCTTCCAATTTTTTGAACCTTTAGGGCGTTTAAGGGGTATCTTTACCATGTTTTTGAAAGAATTTCTCAGAATGAAAAGGTTTCATTTGGTGCGGTCCCTGGTTCTAACGCTTGGGATCCTTTTCGCCGCCGGTCAGCTTCGCGCAGCCTATATCCTTATTCCGATGGATGAAACCCAGCGGAATCACCTTAAAGCCTATGGGATAACCTATTGGGTATTAGATGCCGGGGTTGAAGCCTACTGGTTGCTCAATTACCGTGGAGGATCATTTGCCTTCGAATCCAATGCACTTTTTGAAAAGGAGTGCAAAACCCGGGATGTTTCCTATGAAGTAATTTCAAATGGAGAATTTGCCCGCATCAGGACCGAAATAAGTAATCCTGAGGTCAATATGGAAACCATTAAGTTGGAAGCTGCTCCGAAAATTGCAGTTTATACCCCTGATTTCGATTCAAGAGGAGAACGAATCCAACCATGGGATGATGCCGTAACCCTGGTTTTGACCTATGCCGAGATTCCGTATGATAAACTCTATGACAGAGAAGTCGTATCCGGCAAACTTGCAGAATATGACTGGCTTCACCTGCACCATGAAGATTTCACCGGGCAATACGGAAAGTTTTATCGCTCCTTCGGTATGCAACCCTGGTACCGTGAAAATCAACGTGTGCAGGAAGAACTAGCTACCAGTCTTGGCTATGCTAAAGTTTCTGAACTCAAACTGGCGGTTGTCAAAGCGATACGAGAGTATGTCGGTGGTGGTGGATTTATGTTTGCGATGTGCAGCGCTACGGATTCTTATGATATAGCCCTTGCTGCTGAAGGAATTGATATTTGCGCAGAGGTCTTTGATGGAGACGCCCAGGATCCACAAGCTCAATCTAAACTTGATTTCAGCAAATGTTTTGCCTTTAAAGATTTTGAATTGGTGACCAACCCGATGGAATATGAATTTTCAACGATTGATCATCGCAATCGGAATGTACTACCCGAGCGTGACTATTTTACCCTGTTCACTTTTTCTGCCAAATGGGATCCTGTTCCAACCATGCTGACACAAAACCATACGACTACTGTAAAAGGATTTATGGGTCAGACTACTGCATTTGATAAAAACTATGTTAAATCAGATGTGCTCATTCTTGGTGAAAATAAACCGGAAAATGAAGTCCGTTACATCCACAGCACATTTGGTTATGGTACATGGACATTTTATGGAGGCCATGATCCGGAAGACTACCGGCATTATGTGACAGATCCGGATACGGACCTTAATCTTCATCCAAACAGTCCCGGGTATAGACTCATCCTCAATAATGTTCTTTTCCCTGCTGCTGAGAAAAAGAAAAGGAAGACCTGATCTCCACTGATCTCCTATCCATAAATATTGCATTGCTGGCGGAGATACTTCGACTACGCTCAGTAACCGATTCCATCCATCGGCCAACTTATCCTTTTCAATGCAGGTTTTCGCTTGAATCCAAATTCTGCAATGGTCAACTTCTGGCTTCAGCATAACAAGATTCAGCTTTCGTATCTTGGGGCCTGAGGGATTTCCAACTATGCAGCAAGATCGGTCGACAATACATGGGTATCACAAGGAGAGCGCTCATCTTCCATTAATCTACATACTTGGCAATAGCCACTCCGGTTCAACCTTGCTCGGGTTCCTGCTGTCATCAAATCCGCACATCATCAATGTAGGTGAGCTAAAAGCCCGAAGTTGGTTAAGAAACAGACTTTGCAGTTGTAGCCAACCGGTGAACAATTGTCCGTTGTATAAAGATTATTTTACCGAATTCAATACACTCAAGGAAAACATCATTATGGATGGGAGGAAAATAAACCCGCTTCGGTTTCTTTTTCAAAAGAAAATTTATCCCGGTGAGAATAATATATCGCTGCTTCGCCAATTCCACACCTCACTTTCAGAGAAAGTTACCAGCCTGTATCCCGAAGCAAAATATATGACAGACGGATCAAAGAGTGTCTGGATGTTAAATAACTGGTTGCACACCCTGCCTGCTGATCAAATAAAGATCTTATGGATTCAACGTAATGTGAATGCTAACGTTGCTTCCTTTGTAAAAAGAGGACTACCTTTCATAGCATCGTTGGTAAAAATCAAGGCAAACAACTTCATCATTAAAAGATTCGTGAAAAAAAACAAGCTGGAACACCTTGTCGTAAACTACGACCGCTTTTACTTGAATTATGAAGATGAAGCAAAAGCGATCTCCTTGTTTTTGAAAACGGAAGTGCCGCCTGCCTTTATAGACCATGAGAACCATCATGTGATTTCCGGAAACGTTGGAACAAGGAAATCGTTTAGACAAGAATTTAAAGGTTTTCACCAGGATGACGAATGGATTCGCATCTTATCACCACTCCAAAAAAAAATCCTTTCATGGATAAGTTAATGGCGATATGCATCTGTTGATCCTCACGATCGAATACCCACCCGTAGGTGGCGGTGCATCTCCTGTGATCCATGAGATCAACAGACGATTTATCCGTAAAGGACATAAGGTGTCAGTCATCACCATGGCTGTAAAAGGCCTTGAAGAACATGTAGTACAAGATGGAATTGATGTCTATAATATTAAATGCTCCCGGATACACAAGCATATGTCAAACATATGGGAGCATATATCTTTTATTGTAGCAGCAAAAAAATTCCTTCGTGCATTTATTCCAAAGCAACAAATTGATTTCTGTTTTACTCACTTCCTTCTTCCGTCTGGGATCCTGGCAAAATGGTTGTATACGAAATACAACATTCCTTACACGCTCACTACACATGGCAGCGATATCCCAGGTTTCAATCCTGACCGTTTTCGCATGGTGCATTGGTTTACCCCACCCTTAATCAGGTCTATCGTACAATCGAGCGTGGCTGTCATCGCTCCGTCTAAATTTATATTTAATCTCATCCTCCAGGTCCGCGGCATCCAGGAAGAAAAATTAGTGCACATCACAAATGGTGTAGATACTGATTACTACCAGCCCGGAGAAAAAAAACCAATCGTCCTGTCAACAGGTCGATTATTAGAACGAAAAGGATTTCAATACCTGATTGACGCTGTTGCCGATGAATCTTTTCCATTTGTTGTTCATATCTGTGGTGACGGGCCGATGATGAAAACACTCAGAGAAAAAGCAGCCAAAAGCAAGACATCCATTGTTTTCCATGGCTGGATGAATAATAAAAGTGATGAATACCTGAAGTTATTATCAGAAGCATCATTCTTCGTCCTGGTTTCAGCTAAAGAAAATGCGAGCATCTCTTTGCTTGAAGGATTATCTGCAGGATGCGTGGTGATTACATCCAATGTGTCAGGTTGCCCGGAAACAGTCGGTTCGGCTGGTATCTGCATTCCGCCCGCTGATGCACATACATTAAGAGCAGTACTTAAAGATTTAACCACAAGCCCTGACAAAGCCGCAAAATTCATGAAGGAGGGAAGGGAAAGAGCCATCAAGCATTTTGCATGGAATAAGATTTCAGATCAATATCTTTCCCTCATCCCGGAGAAAATTAATACATGAGCAAGCTTAAAAAAGATGTACAACTGACTTTGCTTAGCCGCGTACCGGTGATGGTGCTCAGTTTTTTGTCCGTCATATTCCTCACCCGCCTCCTCGGTCCGGAAGGAAATGGCGTGTATACTTTTTCCATGGCCGCCCTGAATTTGTTTTTTGTTCTGATCGGCTTCCAATTAGAAGGAACGCTTCCGGTCTTCCTTGCCAAAGAAAAAGAAAACACTCCGGGAATATTCAGTGCGATAGCTATGCTGTCTATTTCTTCATTCCTGGTTTTTATAATACTACTTACCGCAATTGTTTTCGTGATTCCAGATGGAATTCGTTTTGTGATTTCACCTGGCCAACCGGTCATATTCTTTTTTTTATTTCTGGTTATTGCTTTTATCCTTCGGCGGATATCCACGCTCATTTTTGCTGTGTTGAGAGGCTGCTTTAAGTTTAAAGCATATAATGTATACATGATCTTATCCCAGCTGATTCCTTCCATAGTGTATGGACTATTATTTTGGATGAGTGTGCGGGGAACCATTGACTTATCTATGCAGGCTTGTTTTCAAATCATTCTTCTACTTGAATTAATCCTTGTACTCATTGGCTTATATATGATACGGAAAGCCAGGATTGTAAAGTTTTCGCGCGACTACCAAAAATTTATCGGGCCTATTACTTCGCTATCAACAAAGACCATGTTAAGTTCTGCAGGACACTTTTTGAATAAAAGGCTCGATGTGTGGTTTGTCCAGTTTTATAATGGAACTGCTATGGTCGGCCAATATGGATTGGCTACGCAAATTGCCAATTTTATAAGTGAAGCGATGACCCCTTTCAACCAGGTATTAACACCTTACATTGCGGAGGCCACACCGGAGGAACATAAAGAGATTGTCGAACGAACAGCCCGATTGAATCTTACTATCGCTTTAACAGCGGCTGTACTCATTATTGGTACTTCCTGGATTTTTATACCCTTATTTTTCGGGAAGGCATTTGTATATGCTATACCTGCAACACAGATACTTGCATTAGGGATAATTTTTATTTCACAACGATTAGTCTTCATTGGGTATTTCAAGGCTATCAATCAAATGAAGCATGCTATTCAAGCTGCCTGGACAGGCGTTGTGATTACGATTTTACTGGATATCCTCCTTATCCCAACTTATGGGATCATTGGTGCCGCCTGGGCTACAACCATCGCCTATGGCACAACCGTGATCTTCCTAATGATCATTGCTAAAAGAAAACTCGGTTTCCAATGGACATCAGTTTTGATGGTACGTAAATCCGACATTAAATGGTTGCTTTCCAAAACCAGTAAGGATGGAGTAACATAACATTTCAAATCGGAAGGTCAAAAGTTTTTCCTGAACCTGTAAAGTATTCCGGCAAACAATAAACCCACTAACACCCCAATCCATCCGGTTTTTGACATTGGCGGTTCATACCTGAGTTCTATCGCATGCTTCCCGGAATCAACCACTACACCTGTAAAACCATAATTGACTTTATGTACTTCTTGCGGTTTTCCATCAACGGTAGCTTGCCAACCACCATCATATGGGATGCTAAAGAAAAGCATCACTGGTTGTTCAGGCTCAATGTGTCCTTTAATCCGTTTTTGCGAAAAATGGTCCATAACCATTGCTTTACCTGCCAGAGCTTGCGTGCGATCACGTGTAGCTGTTCCAAAAAAGGAAATCGTATCGGTCGCCAATGGAGTCAATCTACTCTTCCATGAAGCATTATCCTCACCGACCGCTGCAAAATAAAAAGCTCTTCTCCGTTGATTGATGGGTAGTTTTTCAAATGCACTTTCTGAAAGATAGGATTCCATCGGGATCCCGAAAGGGATATAATAATTGTTACTGGAGATAGTCACATTGCCAACCGTATCTATTGCGGTATAAATAGCAGGGTCCACTTTCTCTTGTGACGCAGCATTTGATAGCAAATATTTTATGGAAAAAAGGCCATGCAGAATGCCCGTAGCTGACACGCCTACCAACCAGCGTGTATTCTGTTCTTTTGAAGCATCAATCACACCTGCCTTGTCTAAAAACTCGACATAGCCTTTGTGATTGTGGGATTGATACGTTTTTGATCCAAAGAATCCCTGGACCATGCCATCATTATAACCTGTCTTAATAGAACCGTAAACCTTATCGATGCGATAAAACGATGCTGGATCTAATTCTTCAATACGTTTGACAGCATCACCGCTATAATCAAAATGATATTTCTTATCCGTTATATCAGTTTTTAATAATGCCGTACGATCATTGATAGCCGGCCAGGCTAGTAACAGTGCTTCTATACTAACTACGCTAACTAGCATAGGATAAACAGCTTTTTTCAACATACCTTCTGAAAACATCCATAGCAAAGCCGTATAGCCAAGGATGAAAACAGATACCTTCAACTGCATGGCAGTAGAAATAATCACATCTGGTGTATTGTATGGATACCAGAGTAAGCAGAGCCAAAGAAGTGAGGACAAAAAGAGAACCCACTTATTCAAGGGTTTTCCCGAAATGATTTCCTGAAATCCAAGTAAGCCCACGAAAAGAAAACTAAATGGGATAAACAACGAAAGAGCTCCTTTATAATAATTGCCTGCAAATGCAT
>DASXWI010000429.1:0-3395 GCA_036503755.1 Saprospiraceae bacterium
CCATCGCCATCGTCATCGCCTCTGATTGTGTTGGATTCACTTTGCCCGGCATGATGGATGAACCGGGTTCATTGGATGGAATATTGATCTCACCAATACCACTGCGCGGCCCTGACGCGAGCAAACGGATATCATTTGCAATTTTATTGAGGGAAACAGCCACTGTCTTCAATGCACCATGTGATTCAACGATCGCGTCATGGGCAGCAAGAGATTCAAATTTATTTTTGGCAGTAACAAATGGATGGCCAGTTAACTCAGCAATCTTTTTAGCTACTTTTTTATCATAACCTTTTGGAGCATTCAATCCTGTTCCAACAGCCGTTCCTCCAAGCGCAAGCTCCGCGAGGTGGGGGAGCGTGTTTTTCACAGCTTTGATTCCATGCTCAATCTGGGAAGCAAATCCACTAAATTCCTGACCGAGAGTAAGTGGGGTAGCGTCCATAAGATGGGTACGCCCGATCTTGACAATAGATTTGAATTCTTTTGCTTTCGCGTCAAGAGCAGCATGCAACAAGGTCAGTGCAGGAAGTGTATGTTCTACCAAATAACTATAAGCTGCAATGCTCATAGCGGTAGGAAAAGTATCGTTTGATGATTGGGACTTATTGACATCATCATTGGGATGAAGTGCTTTTTTAGCATCATCAAGTTTCCCTCCTTTGATCACATGACCTCTGTTGGCAATCACTTCATTAAGGTTCATGTTGGATTGTGTTCCTGATCCAGTCTGCCATACAACTAGTGGAAAATGCTGATCGAGCTCGCCTTTCAGGATTTCATCGCACACCTTGGCGATTAATTTTGCCTTTGGTTGAGGTAATACACCAAGATCCATATTGGTCAGTGCAGCTGCTTTCTTAAGGGTTGCAAATGCCCGAATAATCTCAATTGGCATTGGATGGCCACCGATTTTAAAGTTGTCCTTGCTGCGTTGTGTTTGTGCACCCCAATAAACATCTGCGGGCACATTCACAGGGCCTATGCTGTCTTTTTCTATTCTGTATTTCATGTATGCTAGTTTGAGCGGCGAAAATAATAACGACTCTGGGAAATCAAAGCCAGATTATTTGGCCCGTGTATGCACTTTTGAAAGCACATGATTTCCAACATGGGTACCTTGTACGACACCATATTCAATAGCAGGCATGTAATGGATGCCTCCATAGAAACGACTGATAGCAGCTTCGGCAGCAGCATCCTTAAAGGAATTAAACTGGCGGACTGGAAGATTATAACGTACTTCGGAACTATCCGCAAAGGCAAAATTTTCACCAAACAGTTTGGTCATGATCACCGATGACGCAGAACTGATCACACTGTGACCGCTGGTATGCTCAGGAAATGGTGGGGTTTGTAGTTTTGGCTCCCAATCCGGATCAATAAAGCGATTGATGTATGTTTCCGGACGGACCAGGTTGTTACGATATTTTTCATCCCAACAGCTTATAAAACCATCAAAGAGACCTATTGAAACCATAACATAGGCTTCTGCTGTCCCAATCATATCAGATCCAGCCTTACGTGTAGCAAGTCCAACGATGCCCATCCAGTGACCACCAGGGGTAATTTTTTTAGTGGCCATCATCAAGTGCCCCTGTTGGTGCATCACATATGGATTGCAATCCCAGAAATTAGCGATATCCATTTTTGCAGCACTGTCTGTTTCAATGGCTTTGTACACATCGTTAGCCTGTTTGTAAAACAAAGAATTCGTATCTGTGCTGAATGGTGTTGGTGGCAACGGTTTGAATTGACTTGCACTATCAAGCGTTAATGCGCGGATTTTACGCCAATGAGGTTCTACTGCTTCAATGTATGCTGGAGGTGTAGGTTGCCATCGTCCCAGTTCTTTGTTAACCGCATATTTTGGAAAACTCCTGGTCTGTGCATAGTTATCTTTCTTGGACCAGGCCAAAATGTGATCTGCAACGGCCTGCCCATAAGCGATCGATGCGGTAAAGATTTCTTCAGGAAGTCCTTTCGCTTTGAGATCGTCATACATCGCAGTCCTATAATCCTCCATCTCTTGTTCAGAAAAAATCAGGGCCTTAGCTACGCTGGTGTAAGCATGAAGGCCAGCCAGGTTGAGGTCAACTTTTACATCAGCTGGTGGCTCAGGTACTTGTGCAAGGTCTTTGATCTGCCCTGCGAGTGACAAGTAGTCTTTGCTTCCTTGTCTAAGGGTTTCATAAAGCGCGATATTGGAGTAGGCATAAATCCGACCGGCAACCACTGGAGAAAAGATATCCGTGACGATAATCTCAGTTGTTTTTTCAACCGACCGATGGATCAATGAGGTATTGGCTGTTAGGGAAGGGTCATAGGCAGCATCTTTACAAGCGATGACACTCAATCCAAGAATGAACAGGGGGAGAAGAAAGCGGGTATGCATTAAGAGAAATTTTTATGGGTGCAAAGGTATTTAAAAAGGAAGGTTTCAATAGTGGATAGCTTATAGAATACCATCTACAGATAAGGTGTAAGGAGACCATGACAAAGATCAGATAGTCAATGCGGTATAAGGAAAGTGGTAAAGCAAGAATAAAAACTTTTTATTCGCCATAATGCTCCTGGGTGAATAGCTGCCCACAGGATTGCTTACTTTGGAACACCTGCAGTTTTGAGGATTTCGCTTTTCCCTGTAGGTCCATTGATATGAATAAAATGTTAGCCCACGTCTTAGTCAGGAACGGTACACCCTCTAATTCATTTGAACTCAGGGAATTAGAAATCCCAGCTGTTGGTCCGGGACAAGTCCGTATAAAAGTGGCTGCTTTTGGACTCAATTATGCTGACATCATGGCTCGTCAGGGTCTTTATCGGGAATGTCCTCCTTTGCCTTGCATCATTGGATACGATGTCGAAGGTTACATAGATGAGGTTGCCAGTGATGTTGTTGGGTTTAAAAAAGGGGACAGGGTATTTGCATTGACCCGTTTTGGAGGCTACGCACAATATGCCGTTACTCAAGCATTAGCGGTTAGTCCCTTATCTGCGGATGCGCCGACGGGTATCGGATGTGCTTTATCTACTCAATGTGTCACTGCCTATCATGCTACGATTTTAACCCAGACCCTGGTGCCAGGTGAAAAGGTATTGGTCCATTCTGCTGCCGGTGGATTAGGGACTGCGCTGATTCAAATTGCACTATCAAAGGGTTGTACTGTAATTGGTGTCGCTGGGGGAAAAGAAAAATCAGAGTATATAAAAAAGCTTGGCGTCCATCATACGATCGATCATCATGAGACGACATGGCTCGATTATGTGCATCAACATCTAGGAGGAAAAGTGGATGTCATTTTTGACAACAGCGGAGGTGCTTCATTTAAGAAAGGCAAATCCATTCTTGCCCATGGTGGAAGGATTGTCTCTTTAGGTGCCGCGGCCCTCAG
>DASXWI010000430.1:0-4013 GCA_036503755.1 Saprospiraceae bacterium
AATAACATTGTCATGCAAAGTTGCATTGGTGTGTGCTCCTATATAACCAATGCCCGTAATACCTGTGCCTGCATGTAAGCTATCCAAAAGATTATGATCAATACTGGCTGATATCCCGGCGGACGAACACGTTATGGCTGAAAATGCAAAAGGCGTTGCTATATCATTGACTACATTTTCAGAAACACTCATTACGGAACTTATTGAAACATTTATACAAGAATTAGCAGTAACGTTTGTTCCCCCAAGCTCCAGGTTTGAAAATACATTACCTGATATTGTACATACGGATCCCATATTGTAGGTTATGCCACTAAACAAGCTTGTGCCGTATAAAGTAATATTTGAAAAATGGTTATCGCTGATAGTAGTAGTTGCACCTGCACCGGTAGTATGTCCTGCAGATGGATCAAATATTTTTACATCACCAGCCAACCCCGTCTTACTGAAACTTCCAATAATCTCGTTACCGATCACCGTTAACGAACCATTCGCAGTCAAGTTTGCCGCATTACGGATAAAGGAAACAGATGCTGAAGTATTGAGGGAAATATTGGTGAAATGATTTTCATCCAGGTTACGTGTAGGAACCGAAGTACTTGTATTCTCTATAAAAGTGATTCCATAAGCAGAAGGTATTAAATGGGTGATCCCATAGAATTCATTTCCGGATATTGACAATGTACCGGATGTCCCACCATTCGTATTATTGATCACTTGACAATTCCCGGTGATCGCTGCAGAAAAGATCACAGCACTTCCTTCTTCATTTCCAATAAAGTTATCATCGATTTGAATACTGTTTATCACGGCACCCGTATTCTCATATGCACTGAATACACCACCTGTCTGATTTGAAGTCAATCCCCTTACAAGATTATTTGTCAGATTGAGATTGGCAACAGGCAATGAATTGGATATTCCTTTAAAGTGATTGGCCACTCCTCCTCCCGTCAACTTGCACTTGATGATAGTGTTGTGGTTAATGTTGAGTGTTACACCAGATGCAGTAGCTGATCCTGCACTCAAAATCCCGATCATGTCTCCAGTGGAAGCTGAGTATTGAAGGGTGATTGTATTTTCCTGGATATTGGAGATAGTAGTACCAGTTGTTTCTGTAGTATTTGACTTCAGGATACCTCTTATCCCGGTGGACAAAGCAATGACATCATCACTTACCATCGTATTATTGGAAATCGATTCACTTGCCTGGTTTACAGCCTGGATTCCATAATTAGTAACGGTGTTGGAGAGATACACTGCGCTTGGAGTAACCTTACCAAAATGAGTGATGGTATTGCCTTGCCCTGCGATGTTTCCACCCAATTCGTTTCCGATATCAAAATTTCCCCCATTGTTACTTCCAATAAAAGAGATACCTGCGTTTACATCATAGATGTGGTTGGTATAAATTTTATTAAAACTATTCGTACCTGAAAAGGTAGTTGGATTTCCTCCGGATGAAATCGCATTGAATCCATGTGCCACGCTACTATATATTCCGAATGTGTTTCGGTCTGTTGCGCTAACCTGAAGTGAAATGATATTTTCCTGGATAGTATTATGTTGACTGCCATTCGTCAGTGAAGCTGCAAGTAATGCGACGCCCCACTCAGTTACCGTATTCGTTGCATCTGATGCATTGGTCACAGCGGGATTCTCTTGCAACGTAAATTTCTTTAAGGTAATCCAGTCAGCACCAACAAATTTGAAAATAGCATCATTAAAGTAGCCAGGGATGTGATCCGGAGCAGCAGTGATCGTGTAGTAATTTCCATTAAGCACTATTGGATAGAGGGCACTTCCTTCAACTGTGATGACATATCCCCCTGAAGGGGCAGTCTGGTCAGCATTGACATCGATCATTACCGGTGCTGTGATCACAGCGGCATTCAATGCAACAATGGCCTCCTCAAGTGAAGGATAGGTTACGGAAAGTCCGCAAGCTCCATTAGTACTTACCTGGCTAAATCCATAGCATGCGCTTAGCAGAAATACACTAATGGTAAGTAGAGAACAAGTTGGTCTCATCTTAGGTGCTCTATGGTTTGTGTTCAAAAATCTGTCAATTAATACTTTTAACTCCCTGCACATCAATGGATTGTGATCAGGGAGCGGACTTTGTACCTGGAAAAATCTGCATCTTCTGACTTTTCGTGAAAATGCCTATCATTGACTATCAAATGCCCTGCCAGATTTTTAAATTCTTAATATTTAAATGAATACATTTCAAGCTATTATAATTGCACTCATCGAAGGACTGACAGAATTTCTACCTATTTCTTCCACCGGCCACATGATTCTCGCTTCCACCATCATGGGGATTGACGAGGATACTTTCGTGAAAACCTTCGAAATTTCAATTCAACTAGGAGCCATCATGGCCATTGTCATGCTCTATGCCAGGCGATTCCTGCAAAGTCTTACAATCTATTATAAACTAGCTGTTGCCTTTTTTCCAACAGCGGTGGTGGGGTTTCTGGCATATGACTTCATCAAAACCTATCTTTTCAATTCGATAGTTGTAGCCATATCCCTGATCATTGGGGGGATCGTACTGATTCTAATAGATAAAAAGGTTGTATCCAGGGAGAGTGAAACAAATGTATTAGAAAACCTCGATTATAAGCATGCTTTTTTTATCGGGCTCATCCAGTGCTTTGCCATGATCCCTGGTGTATCACGTGCTGCCGCCACGATCATCGGAGGCGTTTTTAACGGTTTGGATAAAAAACAGGCCACAGAATTTTCCTTCTTACTTGCAGTCCCTACCATGTTTGCCGCCACAGGATATGACTTGCTCAAGACACCTATCACCTTTTCTAAGGATGAATTTTTTCTGTTAGGACTGGGATTGATTATTGCATTTTTATCCGCATGGCTTGCTGTCAAACTGTTCTTGAAAATGGTAGATCAGTATGGATTCAAACACTTTGGCTATTACCGGATCATCATTGGCATTGTCTTTCTCCTTTGGATGAGTTAAGCTACCATCCAATATGAAGGAACCGCACCAGGAAGAGTAGAATTACAAATCCGATCAGGTTGACAGCGAAAACCACATAGGGATGATTCCGTTTTAGCACTACGCCCAGGATATAGGATAGCTCGAATCCGCCCAGGCAAAAAAGCACAATCATTAAGCCACCCAGGCCGTCCATCCCCTCCTTTTTTGGAATTGGAATAAATCGAAATACAAGGAACGTAAACAACAGGCCAAGCATAAACAATGCGAAACCTAGCACGGCTTTGATCCAGATTGGTTTGAAAAACTCGTCCTTCATCCTACCTAAAGTATAGAGAATTGAGTGAATACACAAATCCAGGTAGTTGGAAATAAAAAATGAAAACTGCAAGAGGGATATCTATTCCTGTAAAAAAGAGAAATGTATCTGGACGTTGTTTCATGATTTCCTTTCCGGGATAAACAAAAAACGTTGAGCACGTTTTTTAACACGACTCAACGTTTGGAAAGTGTCCCCGCCAGGACTCGAACCTGGGACCCGATGATTAAGAGTCATCTGCTCTACCAACTGAGCTACGGAGACAAATCTATTTTATTCTTCATTCGAGCTTCCTCGAACCTGCGACCCTCCCACCCTCACCTGCTTCGAACGAAGCGTAAGTGGCGGGATGCTCTACCAACTGAACTACGGAGACAAATATATGTTGGGATGGCAAAGATAATATTCTCCGGTTTTTATGGACATATTCGGGTTTCTTTGCAATTTATATCTCAAAGAATACCAAAACTCAACCTTCACCATACCTCGGGAATAACAATGCTCAGCCTCTTCCTTCGCCTTCGCCTCACCCTTAGCCTCAGCCTTAGCCTTAGCATTATATCCTCCCTTTCCGCCCAGGAATCCAACAGCGGCGCATGGTACATGTATTTCGGAAACCAGGCCTTTCATCAGCGATGGAACTGGCATAATGAACTCCAATACCGCAATTACAATCTCGTTGGGGACCTCGAACAAATCGTATTACGCACAGGCATCGGCTATAATTTA
>DASXWI010000431.1:0-4484 GCA_036503755.1 Saprospiraceae bacterium
TCAGGGACCGACCAAATTCACTTTTGATTTTATTGAATAACTATTTTCCCAATTTGATAAGTCGAATTTGTGAAAATATAGAAGGTGTACAAGCCAGGCCCCAAATCTGATAGTTCTTGTGAAAAGGAATTGGTTGATAAATACTGAGAATGCTTTACCATTCTGCCATGTAAATCTCTGATCTCCAGGTCGACATCGATTGGATTCATTTTCTTGTCCAATTCTATATAGAGCATACCATTCATAGGAGCCGGGTTTGGATAAACCTGAAAAACCCGTTTCGACGGTTCATTTACATTTGTAAAACAAGGAGGTGAGCCAGCCGGAAGCATTTCAATGTACAACGAGTCTACATCCTTTACGCACCCTTCCACTGAATACATAGTATCTGCAATGTAACCAGGAGCATTTATGATATACTCATGACCATGAATAAAAATAGATGAGCCTTCACACGCTACAATGGAATCGAATGATGTGTTGACTCCAATGACCTGCAGGTACACTATCGAAAATGAATCACAAGTACTTCCAATTTTAGTCGTATCCATATATGCACCAGATGTTGTGTAGCCTGCATACGAAGCTCCCTCACATATGGTCGTATCTATTTCGAAAAACCGGTCATCACAAATCTCTTCAACGAAGATGTTTGACGTTTCATTCGTGAGAATCGGATCGTTGAAATCAAAAATGATATTAGCCTCATTTTTAACTTCGGTGAAATCAACAATACCACTTAGCGGAGAGATCTCGTAAGTCACAAATCCATGACTTTCGGGTTCATTGGACAAACTATCAGGTAACCAGATATTCTGGAAAAAGAATTTGACTTCTTGTTCATCGATGGTGGTGAAAACAGGATAACTGCTATTGACAACTTTCAACGTGTTTATATCCAAACTGGCATCGATTGTATCCAGGATTGTAATATCCACGGCTTGTGCATTGCCCGTATTTTGAAACCTCACTGTATAGGTCAGCTTTTCATTTAGCAGCGTGTAATTTCCTTCCTTTTCACCGGGAGGTGTAACGATCTTATCATTGGGGTCAAATGAACATAATATGGTCGGAGAATAAACGAATACATCTTTAACAATTTCACTACCGGATGAATCGATGACGGCTATGAGATTTAAATCATATACATCACCTGCATGCGACTGGCTGGGCATTCTTAAGTAAACTTTAAAATCCACATAGCCAAAAGGCTGTAAGGTGTCAAAACGCCAATGGTAGATATAATTGGATCCTTGGAATTGTGAATTAAAAGGGGTTAGTGTTGCACTTGAATATGAGATGTCACTGTCAAATATAAGTTTCATTCGTCCCTTCATAGGGGTTGTTCCTGAATTTTGAAAGCGTACATAGAAAGTAACCGTTTCATTACAACGCGTCGGGTCTGACGATAGATTAACAGAGAACTCATTTTTATGAATTTCAGGATAGATTCCAAAATCCAATCCGCTATTTGACGATGAACCTGCAGTGAATAAGCGTTCATATTGGCTTGAATCCGTAGTAAGCAGCCAATTGTCCGGAGTCTCAATCTGTAATAGTTGAACTTCTCCTTCAGTGGCCAGCATAAGGAAATTTCCATCTTCATTGGTGGTTGCGCTCCTTTGGCTTGGTTGCAACTTTACCTTAACCCCAGGAATGCCAAGTTCTCCCGTATCCTGTGTCTTGTTTTGATTCCTGTCATAATATACCGTGCCGGAAAATCCATAGTCTTTACAATTAAGATCCCTGACATCATTGCAGCCTGGTGCATTGTACTCTATTTTATAAGTCCTTTTGAGTTCTCGTAATGCAGTACATAGGTTTTGTAGATTGCACACACTTAATTTCGGGTTATTGTTGATTTCGATGTCTTCAAAGACTGAATATTTAGTTTGGAATCCTAGTGGGTCAATATTGCGGATACCCTGTATATCCTCAAGATTATCATTGTAAGAGAAGCGAAGGAGACCCTTAATGGAAGTGATTCCTTCGAGCGCATTTACATTCGTGAGTGAATCACAATTCGTAAAACTCAATTCACCCTCTAGCCTTGTAAGGTTTTGCAGGTCATTCAAATCAGGAAGATTATATAAGACACCCAGGTTGAGGCCACCTAATGAAGTCAGATGTTCAATGCCACGTAAACTCGTCAAGTTATGGCAAAACCCAATCGATAAAGATCCTGGGATACTATCTAATTCATGAAGACAACTTAAGTCTACGATATCCACTTCACGAAAAGATATGTCACCTCCAATGTAAGTAAACCTGTTGTCGCGAGGGAAATCACTTAAAGCTTGATTCAGTTCAGCTTTGAGTTGGCCACCTACACTGTCCAAACTTCCGAATGCAGCAAACGTATCCAGAGCTGAATTAATCCAAAAAAGAAAATCACCTCCAACGGAGGTTACACTGTCAAATCCCTTTACGGATTGAAGTTCGTCATTACCAAAAACATCGATAGTGCCGGGAATCCGAATTATATTTTCAGGAAATCTAATGGTCTCTACACGGTCGTTATATTTAATGCTGATACGTCCATTAAATTCTGCCAGGACAGGAAACTCTGGTATATTTTGGAGAACATCATTGGATTCAATTACAAGCCCACCGATTACTTTCAGATCATTAAGGTTTTCTATGGTTTCTAATTCCTTATTGGTGGTTATTCGATATTCGCCCGCTAATACCTTAAGATTGGGGAAAATAGATATTGTCTTGAGCTCTGGCAATTGGTATATCTGTACAGTGCCGCCGATCGTATCCAATTTGGATAACCCGTAAACAGTCGTCATCTGGTTATTCTGGTAGATCCCCAACCAGCCGCCCAGGTATTCAAGGTTAGGTGGCCCGGAAAACGAGGTTGCCAGGTGATTTCTGGAATAATACAATGAGCCGCCAATTCGCTTAAGTGCAGTCAGAAGGTGTACTCCGGCATTTGACATACTCACATACAAATCGCCACCAATCTCGGTCAATGTATTCCCAATAGGTCCCAAAGCCACACCATCATTTTCCGAGAGGTATAGCTCATCATGGATGATCGTAACATTATGAAGGCCAGTGAGGCTTACAGTATTATTGTTAGATAAATGCAATCCACCTAACTCAGTCAGGTTTTCAAGACCTGTGAAATTCACCACCTCCGTAGTATAAAGGGTAAGTGTTCCCCCTATATATCTAAGCGTATTGACACCTGCAAAGTTTGTAAAATTGGAATTATATGCCCGAAAGTCTCCATAAATCGAATCTATTTTATTCAGTGGATTTAATCCATTAAAGCTTCCAAACATGATATTAAAATCTCCGCGAATGACCTCAAGGTTCTCAAGACCGGTCAATTGCAGACACGAGCAATTTAGAGTCAGGATAAGCGATCCTTTTATCAGGCTGATATTATCTAAGCCTTTCACTGAGTTTAATTCTTTATTCGCTTTGATTTCCAGGTCACCTTCGATGACTGTCAGATTTTCGAGACCTTCGAGACTTTTCAGATGCTCAGTCCCTGAAATGAGGATATTTCCCTTGACAGCGGTTATTTGAGAAAGCCCTTCCAGGTTTTGAATGTCTGTATCATCATAAGGAGATTCAGGGTCGCCAATGATAATGGAACCTTCGATGATGGTGCATCCCGGATAATACGTTGAGAAATTATCAATCTGATCCTGGCTGTTGAGGTGAATACCGTCAGGAAAGCAAGTCTGAGCCGTGAGCGAAACAGCACATAAGCAGAAAATGCACAGCTGAATAATCAACCTGGAAAAGTGAAATTGCAACATGATGGTTCCTTGGTTTTTACTGGTCGTAATTAATAGAATAGAGACAGGTTTCGACATGCAAAATACAATTCTATTAAGAACAGTGATTGGTCCGATCACTATTTATACCCGACACCAGCGGATTTGTCGCAATGTATTAGGTAGATCAGGATTGATTTGGTAATCATAAATTTACGTGGGTATTGATTACCCTCATAACTGATGATTAAAAAGTACATCCCAGGTGCATAGCGTAAATCATCAAAAATCTGATTTGAATTTGAGAAACCCGCATATTGTGTATTATTTCCTTTTAAAAATACAAAAATCCATATGAATTGGCACAGAATCAGTCTTCAGTTGATTATCATTACGTTTGTCATCCTGGCCTGCAATCCGAAAGGGAAAGAACATGCTGAGGGAACCTCCCATGAACGCTTAGTTGAGGCTGTGGAGGGCGAATTCCCGATAGATCCATTGTTAGAAAAGTACAAGAATCAGGTCAGACCTCGTGGATACAATGGTTTAATGATTTATGATTTATTACTGCTGGCCAAAACCCCGGATAGTGAATTCTTTTCAGTGCTAAGGGCCACAGATTCGGACTGGAAAAAAGTTAAGGAAGAGGGTGAAATGTTATTTCAAAATGAAAATAGCCAGCAGGTCATGAGTCGTATTTCCGGAGATGAACTATTCCTGGTGGATTATAGCCCACATCATAAAACC
>DASXWI010000432.1:0-9219 GCA_036503755.1 Saprospiraceae bacterium
AAGCATAGTGAGCAGTGGCATCTCTGAAAAATAATGGATGATGATAATACCACAGATTGAAGTATTCAATTTCAGGAAGCCCTTCATCTGCTTTGGTCCAAACGAATCCATCAGGGGAAACATACAAAATAGGATCACTAGACAGATCTGAACTGATCAAGTACATGTTATCCTCAAACGCATATAAACTGAATGGATAAGGTACGCTTAGGTCATACGATTCCCATGTCATCCCGTTGTCATTGGAATAAAACATTTTTCCATGACCTAACACATACTTTTTCGCTTGAAAAGGAATGATTTCTTTACCATTAATAGGAAAATCGAGAGTATCCCAGCTTTGACCTTTATCAGCAGATCTTAACAGCCGAGTGTGAAGCGCAAAAATCAGATTACCTTCAAGTTGGACATTGACAAAGTCAAAATCCGGACTGATGGTGTCCCAGCTTATACCCTGATTGTCTGAAAAAAAGAAGTCACCTGAATAATCATCAGCAACAATCACCCAGCCCTGATCATTTGCACTGATGATTTGATAATTAAATGGGGATTGAGGAAGGTGCATTTTATTAGACCATGATGAAGTGGAAATATCATAAGCAAAGATACCATTGCCACACGAGGCCCAGATTTTATCTAACCCATATGCCAGATTAATAATCCTTCCATGCTCCAAACCTTTATTATTCTCATAAGTCAGACCTATGGAATCTTCCCATCTAAATACGCCACTGTCATATGTCGTTCCAAGAAATATATTTCTCAACCCAATTAAATAAGCGGGTTGTGGATAGAAATCTGTCACGATCGTATCCCAATGAATACCATAATCATAACTTCGGAGAATAGAGCCAAACCCATTAAAATAAACAGCATCTTCTGTTAGTGCTAGTTGATCATAAGGATTGGTGGTATAAGCTTCAACGCTATCCCAATGTATTCCTGTGTCATGGGAATGGAAGAGAAAATTTTCCGCATAAACAATGACATGCGAATCAACGACGACAAAATCTTCAATCATTTTGTAATCAGGAATATACCCCGAAAGAGGGGGTGTGATGTCTGACCAAATTTCAATAGATTCATTAAAGCGCCACAACATCGTATCAGATGAAATATAGATCTTCTCGTCGAAGACAGTAAGGCGCGTAAACGAGCCAGGGGTCATGAGCGAATCCCAATGGTTGCCCATATCATTTGATCTATAGAGGATGGAATCCGGACCATTGGCGATATATATGCCATGGGAGCACATCGCCAGATCGCCAGTCCGGATAATGCCAGCAGGAAGATTTCCGCCTAACCAGTTTTCCCCTTGATCAAAGCTATGTTGAAGAGAAAGGTTGGCTGCGTCTGTAAGTATGTTTACAATCGTGTCGCCATACACGCACATAAAATCAGATACTTTGTGGTTTATTTTTTCCCATGAAACTCCATCTGCCGAACGGTAAAGAAAGTCACCCTCAGGAATAAACGCATAATTATCATTGGAGAAAATGCGTGAATAAGCCGAACCAGGAGGACCTGAAAGATGCTCCCAGCTATACTGCGTAAATCCTATCTGTGGAAGAAAGAAGATGATCAGCAGAAATCCTTTAAGGTTTTTCACAGTGTTCAATTTTAGTTTTTCAAAATACTGACCGTTCCCTGGTCATGTCCAATGCGTGCATGAAGATAGTAGACTCCTGATGGTAAATCCCGTATATCCAATTGTATGTTTTCAGGAGAGAAGGATGCTTGTTTTTTTACAAAAGCACCATTGGCATCAATAATAGACAACATCACTTCGCCAGCGATTACATTATCACCAAATGTCACCTGGATAAAATCTTTAGTAGGGTTTGGTGATGCATACATAGCAAGTGTTTTACCTTGTTCTCTTGTGTTGGTCGCAAATCCCACAGTACTTCCAACAGTATTGGTCACTACGGGTGCATTGAAATCAAAATAGATATATGCTCTGTTTTCGATTTGATCATTTAGGGCAAGTGTTGGTCTGGCGTTGATTGCAAATTTGACAAAGCCGTGACTGCCACGTTCGTCATTGGTGCTGTCAGGAAGGTTGATGTTTTCAAAATACACCTCCAACACATTTCCAGGAAGCAACTTCCAGGTATAATCATGAGAGGCTGACAATATTTCTAAGGAGGTCAGATCGAGGTTGGATGAAAGGGTATCCTGTATGCGTACGAATGTTGCCGGAAAGTTTCCTGTGTTTTGAAAGCGAATTGTGTATTCCAATCTTTGGGTATCGGCGATCATCGCTGGTGTGATATAGCCTGATGGGAATACAGCTTTATCATTAGGATCATAAGCTCCAACTACTTCAACGGCTAAGAAGGCTTCATTGTCTGAAGGATCAACATCTCCTTCTTCAATGACTTCAATATTGGTATATAATGAAAGAAGGGTTCCAATCGGTACCGAGACATTTGTCTTGACGACCACATTGATATTCCCTGATTGACGTGGCTGAAGATCGTTTATCATCCACGATAAGGTGTCCATCAGCACAGAAGCATCTGGGATGGAGGATAAATATTCAAGTTCTTCCGGCAGGGCGAACTTGATTTCAAAATCAGCGGGTTCTGTGCCTTTGTTTTTATAGGTAAGGGTAATGATGTTCTCAAAACCAGGACGGAAGGGTGCTGAATTAGTGATCACTATTGATCCATCATAGATCCCTGGAATGTAACGTATGCCAATCGCCAATTGATCAGTTGATCCGGTAACATAGATTGGAGGTGTGGTTACATAGGCATATGACGGAGGAGTTGCAAAGATGGTGTCAGGCTGGGCTTCCAGGCTGTACAGGGTGAATGTTCCATCCGCTTCTGTGGTGATGGAGTTTTGCGATGCCTTTTTACTCACGATGATATTTTCAAATCCTTCTTCATCCCCATCCTGCAGCGCATTTTCATTTTTATCATTATACACTATACCCGTATACGACAGAAGTTGGAGATCGGAAATTGGCCGGGACCAAAGTCCTCCGCTAACGGCCAGGTAAATGACATCATCAATCACCTCTACATCACGAGTCTGAAAATCTGTGAGTCCATGATTAAAAGGTTGCCACGATTGAGCATTATCCAGGGAGATGAAAACGCCATGTCCGAAAGCGGAACCTATTAACACATTTCCAATATGAGATAAGGCATTAATTTCCTCCATTGGTGCAAAAACGATTGGATCAGGATTATCTACTACAAATTCCTCCCATGTTGAAGAACCTGGAGATAATACCGCATTCCCATTACTTATTACATTGGCAAACGTATACCCGTTGGCTCGATGCAGCATACCTATATCTGCATTACCAGGTGTCCAAAGATCATGACTGATATCTTCCCAGACCGTACCATCCCCTGATTGAAGGACCGTACCTAAATCTCCGCTGATAACATAACCGGAATCGTCATACGAAACTGCCGTAAGAATATCATTGTTGAATTCATTGAGATCCTCAAACACATCCCATGTCACTCCGTAATCATCAGAGAAATGAACATTATGACCACCAGGATAGAGATTCACAAAAAACGAATGGCCACAAGCAAAGATCTGGTCGAAATCATCATATGATGGCCTGTTAAATAAAGAAGCCGGTACAGTGTACCAAACATCACCACCATCATCAGACCGTTTCAGCACATTATTTTCATAGGCCAATAAATGAATCCCGTCACCAGTGACCAGGTTTTTATAGCCTGTCAGTTCATCCCATGCATTGCCGGTTTCATGTTTAAAAATCTTTGCGTTTGCATTTATCCAAAGCTTATCATCTCCTGAAATTATTTCTTTACAGTCCGCAGCGTTGAATCCAGTGTTATATTCATGAAAAGTTTCACCAATATCATGACTCAACCATACCCCGCTTGATGTCCCAACAGATTCAAGCCGAAATAAAATATCTTTTATAAACTGAAACCGGTAGATAGTATCACTGGAAATTAAACTCCAGTGAGCTCCCTGGTCTGTTGAGTGGTAGATATTTTTATTTTCACTATGACTATTCTTCCCTGCAGATAAAAAGAGATTCCCTGCATCACCGGTAATAGTCGGGACTTCCAAAAAAAGTGCCTCTAATGTATCGGTCTTTTCCCAGGTTACACCATCATCATTGGAGCGATAGAGATATCCTTCTACAGGAGGATTGCTCGTATCAAACTTGTAGAGTATGTCATCCACACTCATTGCCGTAAAGAAAATGACAGAGTCAGGGATAGGAGGTGATGTATAAATGGTATCCCAGGTCGCTCCAAGATCTGGGGATGAATATAATTTATCCCAACCTACGGCCATTAATTTATCCTTGTGGAAAAAGATATTCAATATCTGGGCAGGGGGATAGCCGTGGATCGTAAACGTTTCCCCTTTATTGACGGAACTTGCAGGCACGTCCTGATCAATAATGACAATAGTATCACCTTGCACCACGTGGTTCCTTTTCCAGCCCAAAGGATTAAAAGCAAAAGGATAGATACTTTTCCATGTCAGACCATTATCATCAGATCGATAGGCAGCGGCATAATCGGTTAAACCAAAGTTGCTGTTAAACAGATACAGACTGCCGTTGGATTCATATACGTGATTGACAGCAGAAATACTATCCGGCAATGGTATCTGGTTCCAGGAATTTCCTTCATCTGCTGAAACAAAGAGCCCGGCATTAGCGATCATATAGATCTTATCCGAGCTATAGCTATAATGAAGCGGATGTCCCGTTTCGGGTGATCCGACAAACTGCCATTGTCCAAGGAGAGAAGTACAATGGAATAAAAGGGAAAAACAAATGGAGCTGGTGAGGATTAAAGGTTGGAGTTTCATACGCTTGGTTTTGCTTTTTATAAAGGAGGATTCCTGAATTTCAGGTTTTTAAATTAACGTTTAACTGGAAGTTATATTGAATAAACTTATTCAAATGTAATGTGGACGCTAATTGGGCTTAGGAGGTTAGGAGCTTAGAAGGTTAGGAGGTTAGGAGGTTTTGGATATGTCGTTTCGACTCCGCTCAACAAACCAACAATTACTTAATATAAATCTGTGAAGACGTAGAGCGGAGCCGAAACGTCAAATGCAAGAGCTTTGAGATTGATGAATCAAAATACGAGTCAATTGACAGTGTGAAATTCACGGTCGTTGAGCGGAGCCGAAACGAACATTTGGTTGGTGTCGAATAAGGTAGAGCAAGAAATGGAGTATAAGATATCTCAATCTCCGGTCGTTGAGTGTAGCCGAAACGTCAACTCTAGTTCTTTACAAACTTTACCACCCCTGTACCTTCAGCAGTGCGTGCTTGCAAGATGTAAACACCAGATGTCAGTTCCTGGATATCTATTCTGATGTTTTCAAAACTAGTGGATGTTTGAATTTTGACAAGATCACCTGTAGAATTGTACAGTGATAGTATCACTTCGCCAGCGATTACTTGATCACCAAAGGTTACCTGGATAAAATCTTTAGTAGGATTTGGTGATGCGGATAGTAGAAGTGTATTCCCTGGATCTTTTAGTCGGGTTTCAAAACCAACAGTGCTTCCGACGGTATTGGTGACAACAGGGACATTATAGTCGAAATAGATGTACGCTTTATTTTCGATTTGATCATTTAATGCTAACGTAGAATTAGCATTGATGGCAAATTTGATAAAGCCATGGCTCCCACGTTCATCACTTGTGCTGTCAGGGAGGTTGATGTTATCAAAGAAAAATTCAAGCACGCGGCCTTGTAATAGTTTCCAGGTAAATGGATGTGAGGCCGAAAGGATTTCTATTGAGGAAAGGTCCAGATTAGTAGAAATTGTATCCTGGATGCGGATAAAGGTTGCGAGATAAGTACCTGTGTTCTGAAAGCGAATGGTGTATTCCAACCGTTGCGTATCAGCAATCATAGCAGGAGAAATATATCCTGACGGGAAAACTGCTTTGTCATTTGGATCATAAGAACTTACGACTACGACAGACAAAGTATCTACATTGTCAGCAGGATTAAAATCTCCATTTGGTCCGGGAGGTATATACCCAACAATTTCAAGTATTGAACCATTCGGAGTGAATGGATGTAAACTGGTGGTCAGCGTGATATTACCACTCACACCAGGAATAATATCTTCAACGAACCAAACGATCGTATCGTCTATCATGGTATAAGGAAGTGTAGAGGAAATGATTTCAAGGACACCGGGCAGAACCACTCTTACTTCCATATCCGTTATTTCGGTTCCTGCATTCTTATATGTAATAACAAAGTCGTTTTCAAATCCTGGACGAACAACAGAAGTATTGGTTACCGTAACAACAGCATCATAAATTCCGGGGGTATAATAAATTCCGAAATAAAGACTGTCTTCTGTGCCGGTTACTTCTATCGGTGAAGTAGTAACAGTCGCATGGATTGAAGGAGAAAAGGCTTCGATAAAATCGGGCTCATCACTATCACTATATACATAAAAACCACCCAGGATATCCGAATAGGTCAGAACATTTTGATTTACTTTTTTAACGAGAGCGCCATACACACCAGTTTCTCCCGTATCCTTCAACCCATTTTGATTTACATCATTGAACACAATACCTTCATGAAGAACAGGTGCAATATCAGAAAGGGGTCTGCGCCAAACACCTCCATCAACTCCAAGGTATACATCGGGCCCAATGATCGTCAGAGATGCGGTTTTGAAATTAGTTAAGCCGGAATTTATAGCATACCAACTTGCACCGTGATCAACAGATGCAAATACGCCGGAACCATAAAAAGTGGATAACATCAGGTTGCCATGATTGACCATGTTGTAGGTAGTGATATCTGTATAGATTGGGATAACATTACCAGATACGATAGGGAGAATTAATCCCCAGTCCAGGTCATCTTCATGAGTACGTAGCATAAATGTATCAGAAGTCGTATAATAGTAAGGAGCGTGATAATGAAAAGTCTCAAGGCTTAATATGGGTTCTGACAGTTGAACATCCAACTCATTCCATTGTACACCATCCTCAGATGTCCATAATTGGGGGAAGCTACTAAGTGCTAGATATTTTCCGCCCTGGTAATACATTTTCACATTGGCATCATTGGTCCAGTGATCAGATAGGATCGGGTCCCAGGAAACCCCATAATCCAACGAATAAAAAGAAGAATCTCCCCAGGTCGTACAATACATGATATCGCCTACCGCCTTATATCCGGCACCGAAATAGTAAAAAGGATTGTCAAATGCTCCAGGTGGAATTGGGATCCAATTTAATCCATGATCTGAAGAGTAATGTGGAATATCCTGAATGGTGGCTATCAAATGCCCGTCAAGTGTATTGCTAATATTCTTCAAATCATCCAACTCCGTCCATAGTGGATTACCGGCTTCTGATTTATGCATGAATTCATTTGCATTAGCCCAAATCGTGGATCCGGAATGAGCGATCTTCAAAACAGTAGCACCGCTCACACCATCAGTAGATTTGGTAAATGAATTGCCCTGGTCGTGACTGATTTGAATACCTGATTCGTTTGCCATGAGAAGCAAACTATTTACATAAAATGGATTGTATGAGGGATGGTCAATCTCCTGCTGTTGCCAGGTAAAACCCTCATCATCTGATGCATAGAATTGCGTCAACCGGTTGGATTGTACAAGAAACAGGTGATCATCATTTCCCATGACGTAATAATCCAGGAGATTGGGCTCAGGGATTGGAAATGAATCTTTATCGACCCAATTCGTACCATGATCCGTAGAACTTGATACCATGAAAAAGGTATCTGTTATGGTATATTCTATTTTCCATAACTCATCACCGACACTGGTTACACTAAAAATACTTTCCTCGGAACTGCCGGTACCGTATACATTGCTCCATGAAAATCCAAGGTCATCGGAGCGTATTAATTCGTTGTTCGTAAAGATCCTGTTGGACAATGCATATAAATCACCATTGTGCAGAAACAAAGAATATGGATCGTCAGATTGAACTACATGATTGACAGGAAACGTGTTCCCTTTATCAAAGGAAACATACATCTCTTCTAATCCGATGTAATAGATCGTGTCATTGGATATCAATACGTTTCTAAGATTTGCTGTTGTTGGGATAGCCCCTGTGATGTGATGCCATGTTGTACCCCAATCGTCACTGCGCCATATATCGTATTTATTAATTATTTCATCTTCCAGGAAGAAAGGGGCATATACGGTCAGGTATAAACTACCCTTTTCAATACTTATCCTGTGAAACATATAAATGTTTTCCGGAGTGGGTATGGGTTGCCAGGAGGATGCATCATTGTCAGAAAAAAACAACCCTGCGGTAGTTAAGGCGAGGAGTGTATCTCCTTCCGCGTCAAAATGTAAGGCATAAGATGACTCCGGACTTCCGAGATATTCCCATTGTGCTGACACATGGATAGAATAGCACATTAATATGCTGATGAAGACCCTGGTGATTGGGGTTAGAGATATTGGCATTTGGTTGCGGATAAATTGGTGGATAAATGTAGGAATTGGCAAAGGAAATAATGAATCAACTCAGTTTCCTCACCATCGCCGCTGTTAATGGATCAGCGCTCACACCATACCCATTGACAAGTATACCTTTTAATTGAAATTTTTCGGAAGAGATTGCATAGAGGATACTCTCATCATCTACATCAGAAGGACCATAAAAGCGGAATACTTTGTCAATCTCAAATTCGTGCGGCTCTAATTGGATGGTGTTATCTCGGCAATCCAGGCAATTGGCCTGGAGATTGAAGTCTTCGGTATAACCTTGTTTGCGAAGGGCTTCAATCGCCTGGAGCATCGTATCGTATTGTTCCTGTTTCATAGTCTTAAGATATGAGTTAAAACGGATTTGCAGACCAATGTGTTTAAGGCAGAACGGCGGAACGGCAGAACGGCAGAAGGGTGCAAGGGGTGTTCAGTATTCGGTATTAAGTATTCGGGGTTAGGAGGCAGGGTATAAGGGGACTGGGTTTAAACGGGCCATCTTAAAATTATAACTTAGGTGGGCTTTTCTTAAGGGTTGGCACGAGTTTAGGTAGTAAAGAAAAGGATTGATCAGCTATGGACGAATTAATCATCAATACACCTGCATTCCAGGTAAGCCAGCTGGATTTTTTAATCCGTTTGCTCGTGACATGCGGGATCGGATTGCTCCTCGGCCTCGAGAGGGAACATTCTGCCCTGATTAAAAAAGAACAGGTATTTGCCGGGATCAGGAC
>DASXWI010000433.1:0-6895 GCA_036503755.1 Saprospiraceae bacterium
GGAAAAATATTTTCCCGGTGAACTTGAAGTAATTGAAAATGTCGTTGATCTTGATTTAAAGAATCTCTATTACAAGAAGAAGACCAGCATTGTTGCCGACAAAAAAGATCCGGAAGTGCAGATAGCTGTGACGTGGTTCAAAGAACAGGATGGTCTTGGCATTACGGTTGATGAAGTAAAGACTGCTTTGGATGGTAGCAAACGAGATATACTCGCTGCCCGAAATCTTTTCAAAGCACTATCGGAAAAGGGGTTAGCGAAATTTTCTGTAGGCGTGATCGATATGGCTGCTTACATCTTACTTTTTGAGGAGCCCGTACCGAGTTTACGAAAAGATTACCTGGGAAAAATACTTCACACGCTGGATGCATTACCTGATCATGAACAGACCAGCATATGGATAGAGTGCATGGAACCAGCCTCGTACCAGGAACACTTCAAGGATATCATTCCATTTGGGTATTGGAAGCGGGGTGGTACCTATCATGAGGATAAAAAAATAATGTCCCTTGATTTTGAATGGAAGGAAGGATTGGAAGTTGATGTCCTAAATACAGGTTGGGCGATCAATTCAAATTCGCAGCGCTCAACCGGCTATAGAGAGGACGCCTACAAGGCCGCGCTGGCCTGGGCTGAAAAAAATCTTCCTTCTCCTTTCTATTTAGAAGCAGATCAAATGGTTGCTATCGGACCGGATGACGAAGATCCGCTTGCTCTTACTTTTGATTTCCCATATTACGAATCAAAACCAGATACAACCGTTTTAGATTACGAGGATAATGCTTTAGGCTATGTCAATGGGGTGTATCACACTGAGAAGAAAACGTTTACCAAAATCAAAAAAGTAAAAGAGCTGTGAGTGATAACATGAGATTTGCAGATACGGGAGCAACTTTATCTGACATGGCTACTCATTTTGTTGTGCATTGTCCGAAATGCGATGGTAAGGCATTGGTCAATCCTCATGAAAAATCATGGCGGCTCACATGTACAAAATGCCATCATGTTGAAACACCCGGACATTGGTATGGTACCATGACTGCTTATGTCAGCGTGAAATGTCGTGAGTGTCGGCATCAACTCACCAGGAGTGCTCAAGTCACAGGACAATGGAATAAATTGAAATTGAAATGCGAAAACTGCGGTGACGAATGTGAATATGAAGCGCATCTCTCCAAACATCCGATACATGATGGCTTGATGTGTGACCAGGTATTTGGATTAAAACTCTGGTTGCAAAAAACATTTGGCGATGATCTCTTCTGGGCGTACAATTATGAGCACCTGACGCTGCTCGAACAATATGTCAGGGCTAAACTCAGGGAAAGAGGTGTAAATAATAAAGGCAGTAAGAATAGCCTGATGTTTAGTCGCTTGCCGACGTTTATTACGAAGGCTGGAAATAGAGATGAAATACTCAAGCTTATTAATGAATTGCAAATCAAGACTTTATAAATCAACCTTTGTCAAATCATCCAAAAAACCATATTTGTTTTGAGGTTTTGGCAATAGGTGTTATGTTTGCACTCCACTTTTAAGAAAGGGAGTATAGCTCAGCTGGTTCAGAGCATCCCGCCACGCAGCTTTTAAAAAAGCAAGTGAGGGCGGGAGGGTCCGCGGTTCGAACTGTATATTGAAATAAAATATTGGGAGTATAGCTCAGCTGGTTCAGAGCATCTGCCTTACAAGCAGAGGGTCCGCGGTTCGAACCCGTGTACTCCCACAAGAAGAGGTCATCCGTCTGAGACGTATGGCCTTTTTTAATTTAATCCTTTTCCGCCGTTCTGCCCTTCTGCCCTTCCGCCCGGTTGCTGAACTGTAGCACATGGATGTGTTTAGCCGGTCGAAGCATCTACCGTTCTGCCTTCCGCCCTTTTCATATATTTACCCCATGCTCAAGAAAATCCTCATCACCCTCGCTATCGTCCTGGTCGTTATCCAGTTTATCCGCCCCGCTAAAAATCTTTCCGGCGACAATACCCATGCCATTCAAACCAAATACAATGTACCTCCGGAGATTGCTACAATTATGGAAGGTGCTTGCTATGATTGCCACTCCAATACCACAAGGTATCCATGGTATGCTGAGGTTCAACCAGCAGCATGGTGGCTAGCCAATCACGTGAAAGAAGGAAGAGAACATCTCAATTTCTCAGAGTTTACCAATCGTAGAATCGCCTATCAAAATCATAAGCTGGAAGAAGTAGTAGAAATGGTGAAAGAAAAAGAAATGCCTTTACCCTCCTACACATGGTTTGGCCTACATCCAGAAGCAGATCTTACAGATCAACAGCGTGACCAACTCACTCTCTGGGCTCAGTCGTTGATGGCACAGTTAGCGGCAAAGTATCCGGCAGATAGTTTGGTGATGAAAAGGAGATGACGTGAGGCGTCAGTCGTGAGACGTGAGTTATGAGTCAGGAAGTATGATAATATTCTCAGAGGATTCAATGAACCACGTGTTCAAAAAAATAGATGGCTGACTTCATTGAATTCAGGTACCCCCGTTTAGGGGGCAAAGGGAGGTAAGGAGCCAAAATACTTTCTCAACCTATCCGCCGCCTCAATCAACGTATCCTCTTTCTTCGCAAAACAAAAACGAATGATCTTTTCATCACTACCATTCCTGTAAAATGGACTCAATGGAATGGTCGCTACTCCACCTTCGATCGTTAGTTGTTTTGCAAATGAACGATCATCAAGATCTGATACCGCACTGTAATCAGCCAGGATGAAGTAACTGCCATAACAAGGCAAAAACTTCAATGGCAAACCCTGCATGAGTTTTAAAAACAAATCACGCTTGTCCTGGTAAAACCCGGAGAGAGCAGCGAAATTGGCATAATGCGTAATGTAATATGCTGTCCCTTGTTGGACAGGCCTGTTGACCGAAAAAACATTGAACTGATGAATCTTCCTTAACTCGCGTGTCAATTCCGGTGGAGCAATTACATAACCCGTCTTCCAACCTGTGACATGCAAACTTTTTCCAAAGGAGAATACGACAAAAGATCTCCTATATAATTCCGGATATCGTAATACCGATTGATGCTGATGTCCATCAAAGATGATATGCTCATATACTTCATCGCTGATGAGATAGACCCCATGTTTCAAAACGATTTCCTCCAATCGTTTGAGATCACTTTGTTCCAACACCACCCCACAAGGATTATGAGGTGTATTAATCATGATGAGTTTGGTCCGTGATGTGATCAGCGATTCCACTTCATCCCAATCCACTTTGTAAAGTGGTGGTTGAAGCTGAACAGTTTTCACTACTCCTCCGAAAGACACTACAGAAGGGATATAGGAATCATAACTTGGCTCAAGTACGATGACTTCATCTCCTTGACTGATCATAGCCCCAATGATAGAATACAAGGCTTGTGTTCCTCCGGCAGTAACTGTGATTTCAGTATCCGGATCGGGCATCCATCCGTAATCAGCGTGCAACTTATGCGCTATGGCTAGATTGAGATCAGGCAATCCTGGCATAGGAGCATACTGATTATGTCCTTGTGCCATTGCTTCGGAAACAGCTAATATCAATGTGGGGTCGGTCTCAAAATCAGGAAAACCTTGAGAAAGATTGATGGCCTTGTGCTCAACAGCAAGGCGAGACATGATCGTAAAAATGGTGGTACCTACATCAGGCAGTTTGCTCTGCAACTCCATTAAGACCTGTATTGATACCTTTCGAAGATCTTACTGATGCCATCCGCCATCTTGCGATCCTTCTCCGTGATAATAAATCCTTCATCATGGGTGGACAATGTGATCACCACCTTGTTCCACATATTGGTCCATTCCGGATGATGATTTTTTCGTTCGGACAGGATAGCGACTTCCGTCATAAATGCCCACGCTTGTGAAAAATCTTCGAAGACAAATTCGCCGACGAGTTTATTGTTTTCTTCTTTCCAGTTCATTTGCTTAAAGGTTCCAGTTCCATGAATCAATTTCACTAATAGTTGCAGTCAGCAGGTCGATGGAAGAAGTGATGTCTCCCATATTCGCCATTTCAATGCTTTGATGTACGTGTCGCAGCGGAATAGATATCGCACCTGCAATAGAGCCTTTGTTTCCCTGGCGTTGAATGGCTCCGGTATCTGTACCCCCTGCAGGTAATATTTCAAGTTGATAAGGGATACCATGTTTAGTGGCGGTGGATTTCATGAAGGATGTCATCCTCGTATCACAGATGATCGAACCATCCAGGATTTTTACTGCAGTTCCTTTACCCAGCCGGGTTACCATTTCAAACGGCATGGCACCTGGAGTGTCGAAAGCAATGGTCACATCAAGCCCGATACCAAAATCAGGATCAATATGGCCGGCTGCATTAAATGCTCCACGCAATCCTACTTCTTCCTGTACGGTAAACGCTGCATAAAAATCATAAGGCAGTGATTTCCCTTTCAACGCTTTCAATACTTCAATCAAAATGTAAACAGAAACACGGTTGTCCAATGATTTTCCATTGATACAATCGCCCATCATGATGAGATCACGCTCGCGTGTGATAGGATCACCGATTTCAACCAATGCTTTCACCTTTTCAGCAGGTCGGCCTGTATCAATAAAATAATCTCTGAGCTGAGGGTTCTTGTTTTTCTCTTCAGGCGTCATCAGGTGCACAGGCTTGCTTCCCATCACACCGATGATATCTTCACGGCCATGTACAATGACGCGTTGCGCTGTAAGTGTCTTTGGATCAAAACCACCAAGCGGATGAAAGCGAATAAATCCTTCATCATCGATGTGCGTCACCATAAAACTAATCTCATCCATATGTGCAGCAACCATGACCTTTTTAGATTCACGTCCTTTACGCACCCCGATGAGTGATCCCATGGTGTCGATATACATCTCATCAACCAATCCTTCAATTTCCTCTTTGATGAGGTTTCGGATCTGGGTTTCAAAGCCGGGAGCACCCGGAGTTTCGGATATTTTTTTGAGTAGAGGGAAGTCAAGCATGTTGCAAAACTAAGAGTTTTCAGCTACCAGCTATCATTTTGAGCTGTCAGCTGTCTGCTATCAGCTATCAGGGACATAAGATGAATAATTAAGCCTGTTAAATCATTATTTCTTATGTGGTATTTAAGAAAAATGCGGGATGAAATTCATCCCGCATTGCGTTTTTTCTTTGCGTCAAATATGCCTGACAGCTGAGAGCTGAGAGCTGATAGCTATTTCGTATTTCCCATCAGGTACTTAATCAATGGAGAAAGCAAGAACAATAATATACCTGCTATAAGTGCATACAGCGCCAACTCTTTGTACCCGTTAGTATACGAGATGAGTTTCTGAAGAGCCGTAACATTTTCACCTTCGACTACTTCAATGCTCATTGCTTTGCCCAACAAGCCTGCCACATAATGACCGTACCCGCTAGCCAAAAACCACATCCCCATCATAAGGCCTTGCATCCTGGCCGGAGCCAACTTGGTCATTAAGGAGAGCCCGATAGGTGAAAGACATAACTCCCCAAAAGTCATCACCAAATACGCCAGCGTAAAAATTTCCAGCGACGTGATTCCTTCAGGTGATGCAAAATGAATCGTCAAGTAGAATACATAAAATCCAATAGCCAACAGCACAAAGGCTAATCCAAACTTTAAACCTGAATTAGGTTCCAGTTTACGTTTGCTCAGCCAAACCCAGGCAAGTCCCAGGAGTGGGGCAAAAATGATGACAAATAAGGCATTGGATGAGTTGTTGACAATATTTGGATCCATGCCGATTCCGAGGAAATCATGTTCCACATTATTGAGTGCAAACAAACTGAGTGATCCTCCGCTCTGTTCAAAAATCGCCCAGAACAACAGGGAGAAGATGATAAACAAAAAGGCGGCAATGAGTTTTTTATTTTCTGCCAGGGTATTCTTTGTCATTTCATACCCGACATATAATAAGGTCAGCGGCCCGGCAATCAACATAAAGATGTCTGTGTACTGGGTATTCTTTATCAGAATCAGGATCAAAGGAATCACAGCCAATGTTCCTGCATACGTCAGTATTTCATAAAGCTTTCTCTTGTTTGCCGGCATGTCTGGATGTAACGGTGACAAACCAATAGGACCCATGGTGTGCTGTGTAAAAAACAATGTGATGACACTGATACACATTACGATACCTACCAGGGCGAAGGCAAGACTCCAGGAGTGATATTTTCCAACATAGATCATCAGGATACCCCCGAGCAATGCCCCGAGATTGATCCCCGCATAGAACAGACTAAACCCTGCTTCCCGACGGGTATCACCTTCTTTGTATAGGCCACCGACCATCGTGGAAATATTTGGTTTGAAAAAACCTGTTCCGATAATCGAAAAACAAATACCTATGTAAAAGAAGTTGGTGGGCGAAATAGCGATGATAAACCCTCCAGCTGCCATCAGCAGCCCCCCCCAATAAAGCGATTTCTGAAAGCCAAGAATCTTGTCTGCAAAAAGGCCCCCAACGAATGTAAAGATGTAAATGAATGCCTGGATCGACCCATACTGAAGATTGGCTTTACCATCTTCAAGCATAAGTTGTTGAACCATAAACACCGTCAACATACCTCTCATCCCGTAGAAGCAAAACCGCTCCCACATTTCTATAGAGAAGAGATACCAGATTTGTTTTGGATATTTTCCTGTAAAACTCTGGATGTTTTCCAGCGTATAGGCTTGACTACCCCCTTGATTGGTTTGACTCATATAAAATTTAATTTTAATAAATGGGTGAGCGGTCTTTTAAGGCATTCCACCTTCACATCCCTTTTTCAAGGTTGATCATAAAAACCCTTAAAAGCACCTTATGAGGGGCAAAATAATGAAAAGTTTGAGTTTTACTATCTCACATGCAGGAGCAAACTCCTGCATTAGCCATTGTTGGAATTTGC
>DASXWI010000434.1:0-2139 GCA_036503755.1 Saprospiraceae bacterium
ATCGAACAACTTGAGCCGAATGAAGCCCTCATGGAAGAAGGCAACCTCATTGCCGCCAGGCTCAACCGCCAACAATTTGAACTCCTCCTGCGAGATGAATCCATTGAGGAAATCACGGGTATTGAACTTGGAGACACCCCTTTTATCCACCTTTCCTATCCATGGGATCTTTTCCTCTATCTCCGGGCAACCATCGAATATGATTACCACCTGATCACAGCTGGTCGCACCAGCCAAAGCCTACCTTCAAATAACCAGGTACTAGCAGGCGATAATATATTCCTGGAAGAAGGAGCCCAGGTCAGTTATGCCATTCTCAATGCCCAATCAGGTCCTATCTACATTGGTAAAAATGCCCATGTCATGGAGGGTGCAATCATCCGTGGCCCTGTTACAATAGGAGAAGGCAGCCAAATCAAGATGGGTGCAAAGATATATGGACCAACAGCGATTGGCCCAGATTGCAAAGTTGGCGGCGAAGTCAAAGAAGTAGTTTTCCTGGGGCATTCCAATAAAGCGCATGATGGCTATCTCGGAAATTCGATCATTGGCGAATGGTGTAATCTCGGTGCTGGTTGTACAGTCTCCAATCTAAAGAACAATTACTCCAATGTGAGGATGTGGGATTACAGTACAAGGAGCATGAAAGATTCCGGACTTCAGCACCTGGGCATGGTTATGGGAGATCACAGCAAGGCAGGTATTCAGACGATGTTCAACACAGGTACCATAGTTGGTGTAGCTTCTAATATTTTCGGAGAAGGATTCCCACCAAAGTTTATCCCTTCATTCTCCTGGGGTGGTGCTTCAGGGCTTAGCACACATCGTCTTGATGAAGCCATGTTGACCGCAAAAAGAGTGATGGCACGACGGGACATAACGTTTAATGGAGATGATGAAAGCATTCTAAAGAAAGTTTTTGAACTTTCAGCGCTGTATAAGTAGATGAAAAAAACACCCGGTCGCCTGATCATCTGGCTGAGTTATCTCATTGAATGGCCGGTAATCACACTCAGTAGTTCCTATAATCCACTTCTTAAAGTTGTCCTCAACCGCGGACGATATAAACTCATTACTGAAGGGGCCATCTATAGTTTTGGGGACCTGTATTCTAATTACCGGAGGAGTTTTGAACGGTTTAACTGGGAAAGACATCCTCTCAATACGTGCCTTGTCCTTGGGCTCGGATTGGCAAGTATTCCGGATATGCTGGTCACCAGGTTTAAGAAAGATATCCGGTTTACAGCCGTTGAGATTGATGAAGCAGTGATTAAGCTGGCGTATGATTATGTCATTCGCCCAAAAAACCTTAAGGTCCAGGTCTTTACAGCGGATGCAGCGTCCTTTCTTGATTGGCATGAAGAAAAATACGACCTGATTTGCTCCGATGTTTTCGAAGGCGACCATATCCCAGGAGAGCTTGAAACAGAAGAGGCCTTGCTGGCTATGCGGGAACGACTCAATCCGGGAGGTGTGCTGATGTATAACAGGCTAAGCCGCTACAAATCAGACATTACTAAGAACCTGAGATTCAGAGACGAAGCTTTCCTGAAAGTATTTCCAGAGGGTGGATTTATTGATGTTACAGGTAACTGGATGTTTGTCAGTCCATTATCGGCTTTTTCATAAGCGGATTTCTATTTAGAACCGACTTAGAAATTTTAACTGAAAACATGCCGTTTAGATGACAATTACGGGTCGCAGATTGCCTCTCCTATGGTCTCATTTTGTTACCTTTACGAGTCAAAACTAGGTACCAGCCACTATACAGATTAGGTTATTTGAACTGGTTGGCGACGATAGAACGGAATTTCTATTTACAAGGATAAATATTCCGGAAATCGTTCGTTATCCTTTTCTTCGGATAGATCTGAAAGGAACTTAATCCGATGACCTTTTTGTTTCGGGATTAACGCACTGTCAATTCTATTCGCATGCGTAATGAATTCCATAGCAAGGCTGTCATCTTTTTTAAAAACCTGGATGGGTCAAGAAGCAAATGAAACTTCCGTCAACCTTGAAAGGTATTGCCTGAAAGTGAACTAAATAAAAATCATAAGAACCTGAGAATGCGAAAAAGTTTTTACCTCTTACCAGTATTTGCTGTAGCCCTCCTTTTTATAAATCTTTTTTTCAATG
>DASXWI010000435.1:0-10377 GCA_036503755.1 Saprospiraceae bacterium
TGGATTGTTTTTTGTCCTGGTTGGGCATGATAAGACGTATAGGTTCGTCAAGAGTTGATTTTAGTTAAACCAAACAGCATAACCCTGTCTACGTAAATCCAAGGCGAGTTTTTCTTCCATCAAGAGAGCTTCCTTCCTGGACATTGGTTTTTCATTGATGTGCGTATAGAGACTAGGACGTAGATAGCGGCCATATGTCCAGACAAGCTTTGACGAAATGTTATATCCCTTTTTACTAATGTGCCCGGATTTATGTTGCGTGAATCGCTCATCAGGATCTTTACTCGTCATCCCTACATAGAGACATTCGAGCACACCATTGAATTGAGGATTTGCAGCACGGAACCTGGCATTTTCCGAAAACACCCGTTTTGATAATTCAATTACGTAAACATGATATTTGGTTGCCGGCAAAACGCTATAGCTTATTAGTTAGCTATTTTACTCCTGGATTGGAGCGTCCATGTAGAAAGCTTCTAACCATTTTTTACCCACTTTAACATAGGTAACGGCCGCCCTGACTTTCGAAGGAAGCTTTTCTCCACCGCATACAGCATCTTGCATGGCCACGTAGGTGAGAACTACTGTCTTTTTGTTTATAATTACAAGATTGACATCGTCCAGGGAAAAACTCCGTACAGTACAATCCACAAATGAAGTGGTGATCATTTCAGCTTTTGTCATAAAACCATAAGCGCCTCCAGACTGAAATGTTTCAGTTGTATTTGCTTTGAAGTAGGCTACGTCTTTATTCTTCCAGGCATTCCAGGCGGCAATATCCAGCGCAAGGATCTGCTCTTTGAGTTTATCTTCATAGGATATCTGGTCCTGCCAGGAAGTTGCACTCATCATTAAAAAAGCGCTAAGTATGACCAAGAGTATCTTTCTCATATTGTAGTATTTAATGTTTAAGATGTTTGCCATTATTTAATCGTAATAGTTTCAACGAATTCATCTAATCTAGTCATATTTTGATCATACGTGTTTGCGGTTGATGTAAAATTCAATAACCCATAGTGATCTCGTAAATTCAATAACACAACCTGACAGATAAATTTATGTCCTTCATCGGTTTGGTATATGGTTTTGTACCGGCTGATATTGTCTTTTGGATATTCAATCTTTTCTACCTTTTTGGTTCCTTTTCCTTTCAACATGCTGTTTTCAAAATTCTTAAAAGAGCCAAAATTTGCTTTTTCAGATAGTATTATGATCATGGCATTGGATATATTATGAATATCCGGGAAGGTAGCCATCAAATCATATTTCATCGATGTATTGATATTTAACCAATAAGGAGTAACAAACTGGATGCCTCTGTCAGAATCATCAATAATGAATGGTACATTCCTAATCTTATGGTCTATCTGGGCAAGAAGGGCGTCCATATTGATATCTCCCCCATAAATCCTTACTGACTGGGAAATTTCCGATCTAATAGATTCTATTTTATCTGAAAGTGGTTCGGTATTAAATACCGGAAAATTCAACATGATGACATGTCCATTAGCTATGAAAGCCAGAAAAAGCTGATAATCCACATCTAACTCTTTAACAGCGATTAAAGAATCACTATCACCCTCCTCAAACCCCAGATCCAAAATCGGACTAGTATTCCTCATATCATCGGGGAACTCAAAATACCATAGTAAAAACTGTTTTTCGTTTTGGTTCTTAAAAAATATAGAATGGCAGTCCAACTTACGTGCAAACACTTCTTGCTGCATATAGTCAAACTCATAATCCCTGAAATGCATGAGCAGCTTTGATTCGCCAATAGAATCATATTTCATATCCATCATTTCCCCCGGTATAGGGAATTTATTGAACTGTACCATCGCGGTGTCGATATAAAAAATATTGGATGCTTGTTCGCTTTGTGTAAACGTATCCGCTACAAAGGAGATCGTATAATTTGTATTGGGAGTATTGTCAACATAGGTTAGTAGTCCCTCATTGACCAGAAAACTTATGGGGTTATCCTGTGCGTTTGCACTTCTTAATAAGAATACCAGGATGAATAATCCAATATTCTTCATCGATGCTGGTTGTACATGTAAAGTGTGGCTGAGATTCTTGGATCCATTTCAAGAAACGATTAAACTAAAAGGAAAAATACCATAAAACATTGGTAGAACACCAATTTCTGAAGTGTGTTTGCGGTTAGATGACCCACAAAATAAAAAAGCCCCCGTTTTGAGGCGGGGGCATGATTTGACAAAACTATGTTCCTTACGCTGGTATTGACCAGATCAAGTTATGAGGATATAATCTCAGCTCCGCTTGGGCAAAGCACTCCAGTTTGTCAAAACACGTAGGGCAAATGTCGGTGAGATTCAGGCATCTTTCCTTACAGAATTCAAGGTTTTAATTACAACTTTCCATTGGACACGCAAACTCTTAAGTCCTTAAAATCTTATCCATCTTCTTTCCTTTCGCCAATTCATCAATCAACTTATCCATATAGCGGATCTTTTGCATCAACTTATCTTCAATATCTTCGACACGATACCCACAAATGACGCCTGTGATTTTTGAAACATTAGGATTGAGTTTGGGTGCCTTGGCGAAAAAGGTTTCGAGATCACTCTTGTTGTCAATTTGTTGCTGCAATGTTTTTGCATTGTACCCGGTAAGCCAAAAGAGAATAGTGTCCACTTCTTCTTTTGTGCGTCCTTTATTCGCTGCCTTTTGTATATACAATGGATATACATTAGCAAATGTCATTCTAAATACTCTTGAATAATCCATGATAGCTATTATAAACCAGATCGTTTAGAATAAAATACTTGTTGATCGGCAACTGCATTCACATATAAAAATACGGTCTTTTATGACCTGTTTGCTTAAATTTCCTGCACCGGGTAGAGATTTAATATTACCGTCTCTTTTGGATAACAAACAGCATGGCTGAAGAAATAAGACACATGACTACAGCGCTGATGATAAGTGAAGTTTCTTTTTGGGATATACCTATAAAAAGGTCTCCAATAAACATGACCAAAAAGAAAATGTAGGAAATGGTCAGCATAGGTGCAGACTTTTTAAGTGTCGCATAACCAAAGATAAACCCAAGTGCAAATTGACGGGCTGCCCACATATACGCCAGATAGTCTACCCCTTTTGCGCTAAAATCAACAGTCTCCAAAACCGATTCCGGTGACAAGCATATGGCTACACTGACCATGATTTCAAGTAAAGCAATAAGTCCTGATACGATCAGTATCCATATGGGTAGTGATTTTTGCTCTTCAGTCATAATTGAAGTTTGTTGGTATCTGAAATTTAAGTAAGTAATACCAATTGCCCGATGTGGTAATTTAAATGGGTTGTTCTGTTTATGATGATGTTTAATTTGTTGCGATGTGGTTCTTTGACAAAATCTTCAGCAGATACAGCCATATGCCTGTCAAACCATTCCCCTGGCGACAAATTTTCAAACCTTTGCTTTATTACTTCGCATTGGTTGCGCCAACTATCTCTTAATTGCTGCACAGAAGGAATTTCGGCTACCGCTTTATCAGGAGAATCCAAAAAAGTTTTATGCCATTCGGGATATAGCCTTTCCCCCATATCTAATATCACCAACATATCATCATGCACGGCTATCATATGTCCCAACAAGTAAACCCCCCTGTTCTTACCTGGAGCTATTTCCTTTTGCAATTGTTCATCCGATAATTCACTAAGGAGTTGATCCCAATTTTTCAGGGAGGCATTCCACCTGTCAAATACCATTTTAAGGAAGATGTCTGTTGAATTCATACTTTCTATAATTACTCGTTAAAAATTTGGTTTACAAAAGTATAGGCTAAATGCCATCAGGTATAGGGTGTCAAATGGAGATTGTAGCGGGTTGATTTAGACAATGTCTAATTATTTTACAGGCTCGTAGTAGAGAACAATAGCACCACAGCCAAAAGTTTTTGTCTTTAGGAGTTTTAAATCAATCCTCTCCTGGATGTTTTTAAATAAGGGTAAGCCACTACCTAATATGATTGGTTGAACAGCAATCTGATACTCATCAATGACATCTAGGTTGGCCAAGGCCACAATTAAACTTGGACTACCCACCAGGATAGCTTTACCAGGTTGCTGCTTGAGTGCTAAAATTTCTTCTTTATTAATTTCATGCTTCAAAATGGAATTTCTCCAATCCACATGTTTCAATGTTCGGGAATAAACAATCTTTGAAATAGTATCGATTAAGACCCCAAAATCATCTATTGGTTTGTTACCTGTGGGATCCTTGACTACGGTTGGCCAAAAACTTTCCATCAGCTGGTAAGTAATCCTTCCGTATATAAGGGTGTCTGCATTTCGTAATACATCATTATAATGTTCATGTATTTCATCATCTGCAATCATGGCCGTGTGGTCGCAGAATCCATCCAGGGTCATATTGAGGCCTGCAATTAACTTTCTCATGTTATCCGGTTTAAATTATTATCCCCTTTATGCGCTATCGGGTGAACCTTGCACAGCAAAATCATATTCCTCATCTGAGCAATAATAAGCCTATAGCTAACATGTTGTTGAGGACATGAAATACAATACCCGCCAATAACCCCCCTGTATTCTTCCTCATCATACCTGCAACCAAACCAAATAATAAAAATACAGGGAATAAATATAAACTCATATGAATAGCTGCAAACAACACTGCCTGAATGACATTGGCTACAGTGAAATTCAAATAGCGCTGACAGGCATCAAGGATCACACCTCTGAAAACTATTTCTTCATAAAGGGGTACGAGTAGACAAATAAGTAAAAACCCAATTCCGTTACCCCCAACAGCCAAAATAGCCTCTATGTCCTGTCTTCCCGCAAGGAAATGAGACAACATTCCGGTCAGGTCCTCCATGCTTAGCCCAAACTGAGAAATGGCTATTAATATATAAATCCCAACCACCAATTTGTAGAGTGCTAAAGCACCAATACCGTAGAAAATTGCTTGTCTTATCGGCCATTTGTCACTCAATAGCACTCTTGGCGTCACCTTATAGAGTGATGCTAATCCAACCAGCGCAAAAAGCAATACAAATAGAATTGAAATGAGGCCTTCCTTTTCCTGGCTAAGCTCAACATTGAAATAGGAATCCAAAAATAAAGAATACAAATATTCAGGTTCGACAAAGAATGCAGCAACGGACGCCATTAAAAATCCGGTACTCACTAACCAAAATGCTTTAAGTCCCCAATTCAATTCATACGCCTTCTTGTGGGAGATTAAACTCAGGTGATGACCAATAAAGTAAATTGGAAGTATCCAGATGAAAGGAATAGCAATTAAACAAAGAAATACAGCGCGAAGTGTCACCAGACCCAGGATATCACGAAATTTCCAGGGCTGAAGAGGGTGTGAAAAGAAAAGTTTGAGCCTATACAGTCCTAGCGGATCCATGGAATACCCGTGGTCCCGGAAAGCATTATATGTAGCTAAACCCTGGGCACCGTCTTGATAGTTCAGATCATGAAGGAGTAATTTCTTAAGGGAAGATTCTTTGCTCCAATGCTTTGATGTGTCTGCCACAAGATATTTTCTGGCCGCTTCGTACTCTCCTACACCTTCTAACGTATTTGCAATATTTGCATTGTTGTTATAGGTTGAATCTATTTCATCAATGCGATTATATAAATCTAAAGCCCTGGCAAAATCTTTGAGTTGAAGATACAAATCTGCTTTATTGCTAATTTCCCAGGCAATTTTTGTAGTGTCCTTTCCTGCCTTTAATACTTGTAAAGCTTCCTCCTTCCTGTCTGAATCAATTAAAATGCGGGCGTAGTCAAGTGAGGTTTTATACTGAGCATCCTTATCGATAGCCTTTTCAATATAGGTCAATGCCTTTGGTAGGTCGGGCTCCGAATAATAGTGATCGGACATTGCCTTGTACAGTATACCTGCTTGCGTTTCATTCCATTCTTCCGGATTTAGATCCAACGCTTCTTCCGCTTTCTCGAACACGGTTTCCAATTCATCACCCCACAGATATGAGATTTGGAATAAAAATATCTGAGGGTGTGTAGGAAATTGTTTAACAACTGCAGAGGAGGAACTGTCGAAAGCTGCCTGGTTTGGATTGTACCCTTCCACATCATCATATTCCGCAAATTGAATAAACTTGCATCTTTCAATATGAACTGTTATATCATTGGGGTGATCCTTCAAGTAAGCATCATACTTCGCTAAACAAGCACTATAAACAAGATCCTGGCTATTATTAATTTCCTTAAGAAATAAAGCATGATCAAGGGTATCGGCAAGCAGAATTCCAGATGAGTATAAGGATATGAATGCAATGGATACAAGTTTCAATACACATTTAAAAGCCATATACACTTTTTTCGATTCTATCTATTGCGAATTTTGCTTGCGCCTTCACGAAGGTTTGTTAATTCCAAATTTCATTCATCTCTGTCAAGATAATGGGCTTCACGTCAGTAACCACAATAGTATGTTCATGCTGAGCCATAAAGCCTCCTTTATTGCCAACCATGGTCCAGCCATCTTCAATAGTTTCGGCGTAGGTCGATATTGTGGATATAAATGTTTCGATGGCCACCACTGTGCTCTTCTTAAATCTTGTCTGATTAAAGCGATCTCTGAAATTCGCTATTTCGAATGGCTCTTCATGAAGATTTCTGCCTATGCCGTGACCCGTCAGGTTTTTGATGACTTTGTAACCACGCTTCTTCGCTTCAGATTCGATTAGAAGCCCGATGTCTGAAATACGCACTCCCCCTTTTATACTTTGTATTGCTTTTTGCAAAATCTCTTTTGAAGCGTCTACCAGTTTTTGGTGATGGTGAATGTCTTTGCCAAGCACAAATGAGTTTCCATTGTCCGACCAAAAGCCATCAAGCGCAGCGGAGACATCTATGTTGATCAAATCGCCTTCTTGGAGTATCCTGTTGCTTGACGGAATACCGTGACAAAATTCATTGTTCACACTTATGCAAGTCCACCCTGGAAAACCATAGGTCAGGAATGGTGCTGATTTTGCTCCAAAGTCTGATAAGATTTTTGCTCCAAAATTGTCCAACTCTTTTGTGGTCATACCGGGTTGGGCGTAGTTTCTCATTTCTTTCAAGGTGATAGCAACAGCTTCACTGGCTTTCTTCATCCCGGTGAGTTCGGCATCATTAGTAATTGACATGTTCTGAATTGGTTATGGATATGGTTAAATGGTTAAATGTTGAAATGGTTAATTGCTTAAATGGTAAATGTTTAGTTGATCTTGTCGCTGGCTGGAGGTTCTTGTACTTAGCGAAACCGAAGCATATCCGCTGGCATGTGAAGGGCTAAATGGTTAGATGTTGATTTGGTTAAACGATAATTTAATCTCTCACTGCTCATATACTGTCAATAGCTCGCTCTAAAAATACGTAAGATAATTCGGAGTCTATTCAACTATTTATCGTTTACGATTGTGTATCAGCAAATAACATTAAGGCTTTGTGATAGCAAAGTTGACAACTGCTCATCTTCAATTTTCCTATTGGAACGGTTGACAATAAAAAGTCTGTAACGATTAACAGGAATGTTGTAATGACTTTTACTCTTTTTACGAATACGTTTGTGCCTAAGTTGTGAACGGAAAGCTAATGCCTTCATTTTGATCTCCTTCCAACCCTAATCTTCCTAGACAACTAACCTGTATTTGGAAGACCTTAAAACCCCTTTTGAAGAAATAAGTTTAATCATTAAAAAACCTCCTTTCCTATGGAAAGCAACTCTACCTATAATTCAGATAATCCCTTTTGTTGCCCCCTGGCAACTTCTTATATATCCTCCACAATTCAACTCAGCCAACGCTGTGATCATCCATTGAAAGGGCGATGGTTATTCTTAACCGCCTTTATTATTTCCTGGTGGTTACCCGGAGGGAGTTATGCTTCTGATGCATTGCATTTCACAACATCAAAACCAGTTTGTGATTTGTTGTTCAATTGCCCTGCTCCAATTGCAGGAGTTTTTAGTTGCATTGATGATGTCCCAGCAGTCGATATTTCATTAATCAACATACTTGATTCATGTGGCGCAGTGACCATTACGGTTTCAGCTGACACCACAGGCTCAGGATGCGGGACCGATACAATGGAGATCGAACGAACATATCTCATTACAGATGGGGTATCCACAGCTAGTTGCGTTCAATTGTTTTACGTAATTGACAATATCTCACCCACCGTTGAATGTCCAGGTGATGATGTAGTGTCTTGCCCGGCAGATGTACCTGCTCCCACTACCGAAGGAATTGTAGTTTCAGAAGCCTGCCCTGGACCTGTGACGTTGTCGCTGCAGCCAGATCAAATTATTGACTCCATATGTCCCAATCATTTCACGATCATTCGTATTGCCATTGCAGTAGATGCTTGCGGAAATACAACTTCTCATCATCATGCCATTGTGGTTAATGACCAGGTACCACCGGTGATCACTTGTCCTGAGGACTTCACGATTTCATGTGATGAAACCGTGCCTTCACCAGATATTAATTCAGTATCGGCTGTAGATAATTGTGGGGGTGGAGTGACTATAACAGCATTACCGGATGTGATCAACAATGGTGTTTGCATAAACAGTTATACCATTCTTAGGACGTATATGGCGACTGATGTTTGTGGGAATACTTCCACTTGTATTCAAACCATTAGCGTTGAAGATAATACAGCTCCTTTACTTGAACTTCCGGAAGAAGTAATTATAGGTTGTGCAGCAGATGTGCCACCGCCAAATGCTGGTTTGATTGTAGCTACGGATGGATGTTCCAATGATCTCATCATTACCTATGCCGCTGATAGTATTTCAAATTTTATTTGTTCCAATAGCTTCCAGATTATACGCGTATACATGGCATCTGACTTGTGCGGAAATACTAACACGGTGACTCAGTTGATCACTGTCGATGACAATTTGCCTCCTGTTATAACATGTCCACCCAATGTCACTGTTTCCTGCAGCAATGAAGTTCCAGCCGCCAACGTAGCGGATGTATACCAGGTAGATAATTGTATTTGTGGCATTACAGCAACGGTTCAAGAAGAGATCACAACCAATCTTGGTTGTCCGGATAATTTTATCATCACCAGGATCTATGCTGTGGCTGATTCCTGTGGGAATGTTGCTACTTGTACTCAGACCATTACTGTAGAAGACAATACTGTACCCATGATCATGGGGCCGGCCAACATCACTGTAAATTGTCCGGCTGAGGTGCCTACACCCGATCTTACGGAAGTGACGACCATGGACAATTGCAATTCGCCAATAAATGTATCAGTGGCTCCGGATGTGATCGTCCAGATGATCTGTCCAAACAACTACAATATTTCCAGATTATATACAGCAGAGGATCTTTGTGAGAACATCTCGGTTCATTTGCAGACTATTTCAGTTCGCGACAATACAGCCCCAACAATCATTTGTCCTGTTGATCTTACTGTAAGTTGTCGATCCCAGGCACCATTACCGGATGTAAATAGTGTGACCACAACGGATGATTGCGGCGGAGGTATTGTTGTGACTGTATCAGCAGATGTCATATCTAACTTAACGTGTCCCAACAGTTATCAAATTTCGAGAGTGTACACGGCGACGGATGCCTGCGGAAATTCGGTCTCCTGTACACAAACTATAATCGTTAATGACTTACAACCTCCGGTCGTTTCGTGTCCGGCCAATATTACTTTAAGCGGATGTAATGCTGTTTTACCCACTCCGAATATTACTTCAGTCACAGCAACTGATGCTTGTGGAAATGTTACTGTAAGTTTTATCAATGATATTGCTGATACTACCGGCTGCATCGAAGTAACCACAAGAACTTACCAAGCGGTGGATGCTTGCGGAAACGTAGCTACTTGCTCTCAAACAATAACAAGGACAATTGATAACACTCCTCCGTCAATCACTTGTCCAGCCAATGTGACTCTCGCGGGTTGCAATGGATCTGTACCAGCTCCAAATATTGCAAATGTCACCGTGAGCGATGGTTGTGGTAATGCAACAGTCACCTTTGTAAGTGATGCCATCGATACAACAGGCTGCACCGAAGTAACAACCAGAACCTACCAGGCAGTGGATGCTTGCGGAAACGTAGCTACTTGCACCCAAACAATTACCCGGACGATTGATAACACTCCTCCATCAATCACTTGTCCAGCCAATGTTACTCTCGCGGGTTGCAATGGAACTGTACCTGCACCTAATATCGCCAACGTCACCGTGAGCGATGGTTGTGGAAATGCAACAGTTACTTTTGTAAGTGATGCTATTGATACAACTGGTTGCACAGAAGTGACAGTTAGAACATACCAAGCAGTGGATGCCTGCGGAAACGTAGCTACCTGCTCACAAACATTTACCCGGAC
>DASXWI010000436.1:0-3192 GCA_036503755.1 Saprospiraceae bacterium
GGGGTGACTTTGCGAATGGACATCCCCAGGCTTCCTTTCACGAGCGTACCGTGTTTGGTCAGGTCATTGACGATGCGATTGACCAGGTTGGAAGGTATTGCAAAGGCAAATCCTTCCCTGTTTCCGGGAGTGGAAACAGTCCCAAGAGTCACACCAACAAGTTGGCCATGCACATTCACCACCGCTCCACCGCTGCTCCCTTCACTGGTGGGTGCATCGATTTGGATAAAGCTCTTTGTCGCATTACCCGGAAAGGTATAATCTCTGTCCAGGCCGCTGATGATTCCGCTGGTCACGGTAGACAACAAACGATTGGGATTGCCAACTGTAAGCACTTGCTCTCCGACATGAAGAGAATCACTGTTGCCAAACGGTAAGAAGGATAGACCTGTAGCCTGAATTCTCAAGAGCGCTATATCATGCGTGGAATCTACTCCGACTACCCTTGCGCTATACGGATATATTTCATCCACCAGGAGTTCGATATCCGGATTACCGGCGATTACATGGTAGTTGGTGATTACAAAACCATCTTGTGTGATAATAATTCCTGATCCGGTTTTTAAATCTTCGGGACCGGGCTCACCTGTGACTTTGGACATATTAGCGCTTTGGACAAAGACGACGGCTGACTTGCTGAGTTCGGCGACCTTCACCAATTCATCTCCGGTATGTACTATTTGAACAGGTGATGCAGGTTTGTTAAACAACTTATGAAAAAGGAATAGGGAAAGACCGACACTTATGAGTATGGCAAGCAGGAATAAGACAAGTGATTTCATAGTGGTTGGTGTTTTGGTTGAATACCAAATTTACTGAAAAGTCGTTTGTCTTTTCATTTTGGGAGGTTATAGGCTTATAGGCTTATAGGGTTATAGGTTTATAAGTTTATGAGTTTATGAGTTTATGTTGGATATAGACGTTCAATAATTGAGCGATCAAATATTGAGACGCGAGGAATATTGGATTCAAGTCAAGGAGTTCATGCCATAGGCTTGATGGCGCAATTGGCGCCACTTGGACGAACGGTATTTTTGGAACGCATAGTTCGACTACGCTCACTACTCAGATTTTTGAAGTTAATTAAATGTGACGGTCCCTGAGCTTGTCGAAGGGTACAGGCGAGATGCCCCCTACATCCCGCTTCTTCGCGCAGCGAAGAAGTAGTTATAAAAAAAAGGGAAAGGAACTTTTACATCCCTTCGGCAGGCTCAGGGACCGGAAAGATTATCTAACCTTCTAAGCCCCTAACCTTCTAACCCTTTCCAATCTGCGATCCCTATACCTCGTTTGGTTTTTTTTTGGAACGCATGGTTCGGCTCCGCGGTTGTTGAGCTGCGCCGTGCTGAGCGTAGTCGAAGTATAGCACAAGGAAGAGGGTAGCAAGTCGAAACAAACCACAAGTAGTTCGACTATAGGTTCCTTGCCTTATTTCACCCGTCCGAAGATGACCATCCCTCTGGACTGGGATATACCCCGGGCACCGGTGACAAAGCGGTTTTCATCCGTAGTCATGGCGACTGCTCCAAATTTGGCGTTGGGCGTAGCGTGTGGACATGTAAATTTTTCATGGACATACCACAACCCTTCAGTCAGTTTCTTAAACAGCGTAACTGACCCGCTATCAGCAATACCGTCTTCATCATCCGTCAGACTTCCGGCAAATGCATAATCCGGGGTAATGTATACTGTCGATCCCAACTGATCTCCCTCTTGTCCTTCCGGATCAGTCAGGCGGGTTTGCTCTTCCCATATTCCTGACTGGGTGTTGCGACGATAGATCACGGCCATACCCTTCTGGGCAAAAGACCCTGATATACCGATCATCGCATAATCGTCATGGATGGAGACTGAAATCCCAAAATAGTCATTGGTGAAACCGTCCTCCAGAAACTTGATCTGGCTTTCCCATACGCCGGTATTGATGTTTCGCTTAAAGATCGTAGCGGAGCCAACATTCGTAGAGCCAAGTTCATCATCGAGGTAGGCCCCTACAATAGCCTGCACGCCAGAGATCGATACCGATGTGCCAAAAGAATCATCATTTTCAAGGTTAGGGTTGAGGAGTTTGCCCTGGCTCTCCCACACGCCGGTATTGATGTTCCGTTTGAAGACCGTAGCAGAGCCGCAGTTCGTTTTTCCGGACTCATCATCATTTAAGGCACCCACGATGGCATAGTCGCCGGAGATAGACACAGCAAGACCAAAATTATCGTGCGCTGCAGGACTGGGATTGGTCAGTTTGCCCTGGCTTTCCCATACGCCTGTGTTGATGTTACGCTTAAAGATGGTGGCAGAACCTGTGTTTGTATGTCCGTTCTCATCATCCGCAAAGGATCCTACGATAGCGTAGTCTCCGGAGATGGATACCGACCATCCAAATTGATCTGATGCAACAGCGCTGGGATTGAATACTTTTCCTTGATCTTCCCAACTTTCGGTCGTTGCATTATAGCTATAGATCGTAGCCGAACCTGCATCCATTGCGGATGCATCGTCATACGGTGCGCCAACTATGGCATAGTCGCCGGAGATAGCTACCGATTGTCCAAATTGATCTCCCTGTTTGGCTCCGCTCATACCTGCCGGAAAAAAATCCGTGATTTGCTGCACACCACAATCCCCCCAGCCTCCATTCCCTTCTTCTTCAGTGCCGGAATTCATGGCCGCCCATTGCATCGTACCATTTCCGTTGGAAGTCAGGACCTGTCCTGCCAATCCAGCTTCTCCATCGGGTTTGATCTCCCCGGATACCCGGACATTGCCGGCTACATGTAGTTTTTCTGAGGGTGAGGTGGTGCCGATACCAACGTTTTGAGCCATCAGGTACGGTATGGTAAGGGTACAAACGATAAAGGCAATGTGTGGTTTCATGCTGCTTTTTTTATTGTGGTGATTTCAATTTTCAACAAAGATGGGGGCGTGGCGCTATGGCATAAAGAGTGCCTTGGTATTTGGCAGCAGTGTTTGATTAGGCGGGATGAAAAATGAGTATGTGGGTGGAGTGGGTATTGAACAAAAGATGGGAAAAGAGACATTATGGTTAATGAACACAGTTGATTGTCATCAATCTGCGATCCTTGAATCACGATGTTTTTTTGGAACGCATGGTTCGGCAACACTCACCACGAGGATGACGCAGATGAGTTTTAAATTAAATGATGTAGATTTTTGAAGTAAAATAAATGTGAC
>DASXWI010000437.1:0-2263 GCA_036503755.1 Saprospiraceae bacterium
GGAAGATTAATTTGGGGTACAAATAGCAGAGGTGATTGGGTTTCGGGCAATAATGACTTTACATCCAATCTTCCCCCTGAATTGGGTTCCTGTTTTTCAAATGAAATGAGTTGTTGTGGAGGACCAACAGGTTTTATACGTTTTGGAGGTCCTATAACGATTGCTGATCAATTAGAATGGATCGAAAGAATAAAATGGTGGCCTGACTGGTTTCAAGCTAGTGGATGTGCAACATACAATTCTTACCCACATCCCTACCTGGGGGTAACCTTGCCGATTGATGATTTAGAAATAGCTGTTTCTTGTTTTGCTTGTGAAGGATGCGCCCCCTATTTTGATGCTTTAATCTTCCATTTGCCGGATGGAGTCTTTGATGTAACATACACCAATGGGATAGATACTTTTGAATTATTCGACATCATGGATTTGCATAGTGTTCCAGTGGAAATATTTAGTCCCATCAATTATTGGCTTGTCTCTGTCGAAGAAGTAGGTGCATGTCCTCTTCCGGCTACTTTTACCGGTGAGGCAAATATTACTGTCCCAGTGTTTGACGCTGGCGAGTTTAAGGCATACTATTTATGCGAAAATTGGATGGGCGACGATCTTCAGCTAATCTATTTTCTTGGAGGAACACCTGATCCAGGAGGATCATGGTATGGCCCGAATGGTTATCCGACAGGTAGTACCTGGGATCCATCCGATGGTGAGGGGCTGTTCACCTATTATATATTTGATGTGCCTGGTCCTTGTACGCCTCCCTTTGATACAGCCTCTGTCCTTATACAGTATATGGATATGGATTCTACAACCATTGAAGTGGGTTGTGATCAGAGTGGCACACCTGATATAATTGAGGATGATGCTATAGTGCTTACAGTGACTGTTAATGGACATGGAATTAGTTTTTATTATGGTATCTCCGTGGTCTTGGGTAGCGAGATTGTTCCTGAAAATGGATACACTGGGGTGCCTACGACATTTCTCCTGGCACCTGGTACTGCGACAGGTCCTGATCTCCACATTAACATCCAGGAATGGAGCATCCTAGGGTGTGATTTTGATTTTATTATCGAAGCTCCGGGATATTGTTCTGACCCATGTAACCATGATATGATTTCTTACCTGACGGGCCCTGAGGACATCTGTGTGGAGAACTGTCAGGAAGAACCTGAAACCATCGTTATCGAGACGGATTGGTCAAATTTTTCATTAAAAATGGATTTTAGTTTGACAGCACCTGGTTACCCGTCATGGAATTTTATGAATATTCCGATTGAGGACTACCATGAGATACAGATATGCGTGGATAGTGTTCCTGCTCCCACCTATAATTCAACGACCGGGTACCTGACAATTCCAATCTTTCTCGCAGGATCTGATGTGACATTCAATTTATTGGAAGTATCAGACTTTTATGATTGTACGGGGATCCTGGACGAGACAGAGGTGACCATGGCAATTCATCCTTTACCTACGATTAATACGACCAGTCTTACTTTTTGTTTTGAAGATGCATTGTTGGTGGATCTTACTGAATATGATCTCCTGATAAGTTCATTTCTTGATGTCAGGTGGTTTAATGGTGATCCGGAAGGGGGTAATCAAATATTCAATGCAAACAGCGTGAACCTGACTGAAGTGGATCAACTCTTTGCACAAGTATCAGATGATTATTGCAAAAAATCTATTCAAATTCCACTAACGATATTTCCACAACCGAACCTGGATTCTGTTCCTCCAATCAATGTATGCCAGGGAGAATCGATTGTGTTACAAAATATCACTCTCGTTGATGCAGGCAATAGCATGGCTACCTATACTTTCCATGCTGGTCTTCCTCCGGATTCAACAAACAGACTTGATCCGTTGGTTTATATTCCTGCAGACTCGACCACCATTTATGTTCATGCCACTTCAAGTGTCGGTATGTGTTATGATACACTACCGATCATCTTCAATGTAGAAGACTATCCTGATTTTGTACTGCAAGCTACACCATGTGATTTACTGGCAGGGACATATTCCGTTTTGTTTACTAGCTCTGCAGATTCAATTCATGCAAGTGCAGGAGTGGTGACAAATAATCCATCAGGACAAGATGCCGTCACCGGTATTCCAAACAATTTAAACATCTGGATTGAAGTGCTTAACCCAACAAGCTTATGTAGGGATACGTTCCAGATCGCCGCACCAAATTGTAATTGTCCTCAAATCAATCAACCTATAGCCGTCACCTCTTCGTTTGCGATTTGCGAAAACG
>DASXWI010000438.1:0-6660 GCA_036503755.1 Saprospiraceae bacterium
AAAATTAACAAGTAGAATGTATTTCTCAAAAGCATCCAACGACATACCCGTGTACCTGGGCAACCAGTTATTGACGATATCTGCTTTTGTCTTCATACCATATTATGTTGTGATGTTGTGATGTAGTATTCAGTAATCCGAAATGGGTTAATTGGTTAAAAGGTTAATTGGTTAATTTTTGATTTACCCCATGCCCCATGCCCTCTGCCCTCTGCTCACTGCTCACTGCTCACTGCTCACCGCTCACCGCTTTTCATTTCATGATAAACATCCGCCTTCACCTCATCATGCTTCCTCGTAGCAATTTTTAAAATCCGCTTTAGCTGATCAGGTGACGCATCATCAATCCATCGATCTATCTCCCCTCCGGCATTGGCAATATTTACTTTTATTTTATCGCGTACAGCATAGAACACGGCAGCGATATGCTTGCACACCGGACCATGTTCGAAAGGACATGTGCAATTCCATTGCGTAATCACATCATGTCCTTCAAGTATCACATGATAAGGTTCAGTACCTTCTATCGTAGCACTCCAACCTTCATTAGTTTGTTCCAGTTTGACTACCTGGTGGGCTTCAAAATATTCTTTTCCACGTTCAGCAATCAGGAAGTGGATCTCTTCTTCAAAATGATCTATCCGAATGCTCATAAGCGTACAAACCTGGCCATCCTTGTTTCACCACCGGATGAACAAATGATCATATACATTCCACCTGGAAGCATGTCAACCGGGAGGGTGTTGAAATAACTACGACCCACTTTAACCGTTTGGCCATTGGCATTGATAATTTCATAATCCATTCCGCCTTTTGCTTTATCCCAATCAATAACAAGATTACCGGTAGAAGGATTTGGAAATACACGGAGTTCTTCTGCATTTGTATCCAGGTCTTCCAGAGCTGATGGATCTACAAAAGATAGAAAGAATGCAATAGAACTCTGAACTGCCGGAAAAACACATTGTGTGTGATTGAAAGCCGGGTTGATATTGACAGCCTGAACATCGGCTGCACCATTCGCTATCATTGTAGTTTCAGCAACCTGTGTATTTTCGATTGGCACCTGATCGTCTTTCCCGCAATAATATAATCGGGTTGGAGCTGTAGGAGCCCAGTCATAAGTATCATTCTGATCCAGGGCAACATTGATCGGATGAGTAGGATCAGTGACAATAACGTTGATCACACTGTCATGGATCATTCTTTTGTTAATAGTATCCCCTGCTATATCCACAATGTCAGCTATCAATTGGGTGTTGAGTACAGATAGCGTTATTTCACCATTATAAAATCGTTCAATGTTGGTAGCAAAAGGTTCTTTGAAAATATCAGTAATCTCATTATAAATATCTCCATACACTTCCTGGTATCCAAGGACAGTATATGCAATGTAAGCAGGTGTGCCATAGGACTCATCGCTAAGGATCTTATCCCGCATCACACCGGAAATACTATAAGGTCCGGACATGTGTGTAGCAGCAGTCACCGGGTAGACAAAAGACCAGAAGTCTTCAATCTCACGATGCACGGCCATAGATACATGACCTCCTTGGGAGTATCCACTCACGAATAAAAAGTTGGGATCCCACTCAGGTTCATTATTGTCAAGATATTCGAGACCAGCATTGAGCATGTCTAATGAAGCATAGGTTTCAGTCAACGCGTGTACGTATGGATGAAACCCTCTTGAAGAACCTAATCCCAGGTAATCGGGAGCAAGTGTGATAAAACCAGATGCAGCATAGGCCATAGCCACTTCAAAACCACCACGAAGATTGGAGGGTACATCAGTCGGGCCATTGGTTGTGCCGTGTCCATATAAAACCATAGGTAAAGCTGTTCCTGCCGCAACCTGGGGGATCACCATCAAACCTGAAGCGGTATCCGGCAGTTGATCTGTACCAGGTGTCTTGTAATGGACTCTGTATAAATCAATGTCATAGTCGACAGCCTGGCCAAAAAGAACCAAAAGTTCAAATTTGGTATAGGTTCTGAGGAAGGTGGCGTCTACCAGGTAATCCTGTGCAACAATTGGTTTGCAAAATGCTAAGCCAAGGAGTAGAAAAAATACTTTCGTAATAGAGTAGTTCATAATAGGGATATGTATGGGTAAAAGGATATGATTCAATTCGTCCTGAACCCCAAAAATATAATTAATTTGCCGAATATATAATCCATCGACTTCCACCTATGTATACAGTAGAACATATCGGGATAGCGGTTAAATCACTTGCCTCAAGCAACCCGCTTTTTCAGCGTCTTTTAAATGTTGCTCCCTATAAACAAGAAGAAGTGGCGGACCAGGGAGTGATGACTTCATTCTTCCGGGCAGGAGAGGCGAAAGTTGAATTGTTGGAGGCTACTAATCCTTTAAGTCCTATTCACACTTTTATTGAACGTAAAGGGGAAGGGATTCATCATATAGCCTTCGAAGTTTCTGACATCCGGCAAGAGATGAGTCGGTTAAAAAAAGAAGGATTTCAACTGCTGCAGGAAGAACCATCGATTGGCGCAGATAACAAATGGGTTTGCTTCATTCATCCCAAGTCTGCTAACGGAGTTTTGATTGAATTATGTCAGACCATCCCTGCTGCTGATACAGACGTCACTGATGCAATGGACATTTGAACATCTCGCTATTGCCTTTGGGGGAGCTTTCCTGGCCGGGATCATTAATGCACTCGCAGGGAATGGTTCTGTGATCACTCTAACTGTGATGACAGAATTATTAGGCATTCCCGGTAATCAAGCCAACGGTACAAATCGTGTAGGTGTGTTGATGAATGCCATGGGATCCATGACAGGTTTTGTGGGGAAGAGGGAATTGGATTACAGGAAATATTGGCAATTTATTCTCCCGGTCATTTTCGGTGCCATCATTGGAACAATTGTTGCGACGATGGTTACACATGACCAGTTCATGGGTGTTTTTCGAATCCTGATGCTGGTGATGCTTGTGGTGATTTTGGTAAAGCCTGAAAGATGGTTGATCGTCAGGCCTGAAAAAAGCATCTTACCGCCCTGGATGATTTGGCCGGTAATGTTGCTCCTGGGGTTTTATGGTGGATTTATTCAGATGGGCATGGGTATTTTTTACCTGGCCATATTAGTCCTGGTCGCCCGGCTTCCGATGATTGAATCCAATACGATAAAGGCATTGTCCGTTGGTATATTTACGTTGCTTGCGGTGATCATTTTCGCTTTTTCAGGGCAGATTATTTGGTTTATCGGCCTGGTAATGGGTGTCGCCCAGTTTTTTGGAGGATGGTTGGCTGCACATTATGCTAGTAAACTTCCTGGAGCGTCAAAGATTGCGTACGGGGTATTGGTGGTCGCGGTGTCTTTGTCAATCCTGAAACTGTTTGACGTTTTTTGAAACAAAAAGCTGAAAAACTTTGCCCGATGCTGAAAAGAACTATTTTTAACGCCACTACGTTATCAAATCCAATTATGAGAATCACACAACTGGTAGGTTTATTTGTTTTGTTTCTACTTCCTTCTTTTGTCTTTGGACAGGGTACAGGAGTAGAGTCTGCACTTCAAAAAGGGAATGCAGCTGACCTTGGAGTTCATTTTGCCAAAGCAGTTGATTTGTCATTGCCCAATGCAGAAGACACCTTCTCACCGGACAAGGCAGTGGAAGAGCTTTCGGCTTTTTTCTCAACACAAATCGTGAAAGGATACAAGCGTGTCCACTTCAGTGCCGCTCAACAAGGAAGAGCCAAGTATTCCATTGGTGATCTTTATACAGAAAAAGGCACGTATCGGATCACGTTGTATTTCGACGCTGCAGACAAAATCACTGAAGTCAGAATTGTAAAATAAGATTCACCTTTTCAAGGTTGATCGTTGAGTCCTGCACATTAAGCAGGACTTTTTGTATTCCGCTCTAAGCTTTAATGGCTTGTCCTTTATCCTTTGGATATGAAATCATCCATAAACCCATAAAAGTCAACAGCCCGTTGACTGCAAGAATGAGGAATCCAAAGGTTAATCCATTAAAGAGTAACTCCGAATTGGCATTTAGAAAATAAGAAATCATTGGAGAGGCTATACAAACGATGATCGCATATCGGTCATTGATTTTTCTTTTCGTCAATAATCCGAACGCAAATAAGCCAAGCAACGGTCCATAGGTAAATCCTGCGGCCCGGAACAATTCATTAATGACAGATCCCTTGTTGATGAGTTGAAATAGAAGAATGACGACAGCGAATGATGCCGCCATTAGAATGTGTACTCGTCTCCTGATTTTAGTTTTATAGGCTTCATCCTTGTATTCCGGTTTTTTTTCGAAGCCAAGAAAGTCCATACATACGGTTGTTGTCATGGCTGTCAATGTTCCATCAGCGCTATTGTAGGCTGAAGCCACGAGGCCTATGATAAAAGCTACTGCGATATAAACGGGCAGATGGCCCATGGCTAATAGGGCATAGAGTTGATCTGATTTTTCTGGTGCAGCTAATTGAAGATTTCCTAAATACATCCATAGTAATGCACCAAGTGTCAGCACCAACAGGTTGGCGAGGATGAGGATGAAGGAAAACAAGAGCATGTTCTTTTGTGCTTCACCAATGTTTTTACAGGAAAGATTTTTTTGCATCATGTCCTGGTCAAGACCTGTCATCACGATGGTGATCAATGCGCCACTCAGGAATTGTTTGAAAAAATTATTCTGATCGGCCCAGCCGCCTTCAAAGAAAAACATCTTGCTTAGCCCGGCATCTTTTATGGACTGGGGAAGTGTGGATATGGATAAATCCATTTTTTGCATGATGGCTATGATCGTCAGTATGACTGCAGCTAACATGCAGAAGGTTTGCAAAGTGTCCGTAAAAACGATCGTACGAATCCCACCTCTGAAGGTATACACCCAGATCAGAAGTATCGCCACCAGTACGGTTACAAAAAATGGAATCCCATACGGTGCGCAAAGAAGCATATGAATCACCATGACAGCCAGGAACATTCTGAAGGCTGATCCGATCATCCGCGAAAGCATGAAGAAAGCTGAACCGGTTTTGTAAGATACAGGGCCGAACCTCATGCCGAGGTAACCATAAATTGAAACGAGTTTGAGACGATAGTATAATGGCATCAGGACGAGGGCGATGACCATGTAACCGAGAAGATATCCGAGCACGACTTGCATGTAGGAAAAGGCTTGGTTGTGGCCTCCTGCTCCGACGACACCGGGAATCGATATAAAGGTGACACCGGATAAACTGCTTCCGATCATGCCGATGGCGACTAAGTACCAGGGGGATTTATGGCGATTGATAAAAAAATCATCGCTTGTAGAACCGCGGGAAGTGACCCACGCCAGGAAGATGAGGAGTAAAAAATAGCCGGCTACAATGGCCAGGATGAGGATCGGGGATATGCCGGTAGGCTCCATGAGGGCAAGATAATAGAAAAGAAAAAGGGGAAAATACTCGCTCCCAATTGTCCTTTAAGAATGAGGGCCATCGGGGAGCCATGACAAGGATTGAATTAATTATATTAAGATTTATTTATATATGTTTAAGTATTAAATCCAGAACAATAGGAGTTTACACATTAGAGAAATGGCGAATGTTGTCCGTTTGGATTTTGTTCTATATTTATCACCGGGACCGCATACGTTTTTGATCAAAACCTCCAAAGCGCCATTGCCTGAATTAATAGGGTATTTCTCCGAGATTGCATCTGCCCAGGGAGATCTAATGTCTTAACCTGTTAATTTTAAACCATTTATGAAAAGAAATGAACACCTCCGCACAGGTACTTTGCCTGGCCGGGACACCGCATTTCCTTCCTTTGCTGATACTTGTTGATGGAGTAGCAGACAAGGGTAATAGATACCCTCCCTCCTGATCTAATTTGCCCGGGGCCAATACATTACGGCACAATGCTTGCATGGCATTGACGTGCACTATTGATCAATACTAAAATCGAGGTTAACGCAGATCACGCGACAAAGAACTAATGATCGCAAATGACTGATAACCAGAATTAAACACACGTATGTCGAACCCATACTTCTCACCTCTGACCGGGCCATGCTATGCTGGCTCGCGAACACCCCTCTGTATCCTGGCGATTATAAGTTGGATTTTCCTGTTTTCGGGGAGTGCGTCGGGGCAGACGACCTATACGTGGATTGGAGCGTCTGGGGGATCGTGGGCGACTTCAACAAACTGGTCACCGACTAGAACAAGTCCGGCAGCAAGTGATATTATCCAAATTAATTCCGGAGGTACTTTTTTGATTGTTGATGTACCGACTCAAACAATTGGGAAACTCAATATTTCTAATTCCACATCTATTACTTTAAGACCATCTAACGTGGGTAATAGGTCATTGACTATCGGGGCAGTCGCTAGTGATGCATTAACGATTGATTCAGGAAGTTCATTAACTATTAAGGGGTTTGATGATTCGACAGACAGAACGTTAACTCTTAGTTTGGCAAGTACAACTGGGGTGGAAGCAAATATTTCAGGGACTTTAAAAATAGCCTTGGATAATAACGTTATAACTGCTGCTGGAATATTTAATAAAGGTTCACTTGCAGTAGTTTATTTTAACAATGGATCAATTTATGAACATGCAATCCCAAGTGGGACTATCCCATCTGCTATTTGGGATGATGGATCAACATGTTTAATTACAGGA
>DASXWI010000439.1:0-4807 GCA_036503755.1 Saprospiraceae bacterium
TCCGCCTCTGAAAGGGGGTAGCATGTCGGACATCTTTAAGCTCCTGGATGCCTTGATGGAATTCAAACCTCCCTTTATTGACGTGACCTACCACAGGGAGGAATATGTATACACCAAGCATGAAAGTGGGTATTATGAAAAGACTGCTATTCGGAAGCGCCCGGGTACGGTAGGCATATGTGCTGCGATCATGCATAAGTATGGTGTTGAAGCCGTTCCACACCTTATTTGCGGTGGTTTTACCAAAGAAGACACCGAAAACGCACTGATTGACCTCAATTTTCTCGATATCAAGAATGTATTGGCCCTCAGAGGAGATGCCATGACGTTTGAAGAGAAGTTTAATCCCACCGTTGGAGGCCATGGATATGCTTTAGACCTGGTTCGCCAGATTTCGGATATGAATAGTGGGAAATACCTTGATCCTAATATTGAAAAAGGTAGCAAAACCGATTTTTGCATAGGCATCGCCGGCTATCCTGAAAAACATTTCGAAGCGCCTAATATGGATTATGATCTGCATTATGCCGCTGAAAAGATCAAAGCAGGAGCAAACTACATTGTCACCCAGATGTATTTTGATAACCAAAAGTATTTTGAATACGTGGATAAATGCAGGGCTATCGGTATCCAGGTGCCCATCATTCCAGGTATCAAACCACTTACAAAGAGATATCAGTTATCGTCCATCCCGCGCAAGTTTTTTGTCAATATGCCGGACGATCTTGTCAAAGAAGTCAACAAAGCCCAGACAGATGCCGCCATGCTTGAGGTTGGTGTAGAGTGGACAATCATGCAATGCAAGGAATTGCTGAAAGCAGGGGTCCCATGTCTCCACTTTTATACCATGGGCGATGTCAAGACCGTATCCCGAATCATAAAGCACATTCTCTAAGTTTTATAGGGTACTTTCCTGATCAATGGTAAGTGGCTATCTTGGCTGCCGATGATCTTTAGTCAATTTTAGTGTGCCAGTCGACACAATTATAGATTTTGATACTAATCCTGAGTTAAAGGATCTTCACTTAAGAAAACAATTGTATCAAACGCTAAAGGATGGGCTAATTGATTCAATGGAGAATATTACACTGTACCAGTTTTACAGTGTAAGCGATACCATTTCTTATGGCCGCCTTGTAGATGTCCGCCAATTATTTGAGGTAGCCAGCATTAGTTCGCCGGGAAAGAAAGCTTCCACTATAGCTGCAGCCTTGGCAAAAAACAATGAGATCACAAACACTGAGGACTATTATGTATATGAAACAGAGACCAATGAACTTTTAGCAGAATACCTACAAGATGGTGATTTGGAAGTTTTACTGGAAGCGGAGGGGGATATACGGGATGTAGCGACATTATGTCCTTATGAATTCGGAGATGGAGTATACATGAATAGATCATGGATTCGTGCGATCGATTTAGGATCGGGATTTGATGAGATTGATGCTTGTGGAGCCATTGAGCCTCGATCATCACAGAAGGGAGATGATGCTAAATCAACTGATGTATTAAGTCAATGCCATTTATGGCCAAATCCTGCACATGTCGGAGAGTTAATAAATTTACTTTCAAATCAATCAATTTCCAAAATCATAGTTACAGACATACTTGGAAGGAAAATTATTGATTACATTCCTAGTGCTAAGGCTGAAGGAGACTTTCAATTTGATATCTCCCAAAATGGCAGCTATATTGTAAATGTCTGGAATGAAATTGGACAAAGAATGGCATTCCATCAGATAATTGTTGATTGATCTGAATAGGAGAAATGACAAAGTATTTCTTATTTGTACTTAATATAATTTTGGCTTTTGAAGGTACTTCTCAAGTAAAAGGAGACTATGTCTGGCAAATAGGATTGTCAAGCAATACGATTGAAGACAAGTTTGCTTCAAGTATGGTAATTGACTTTAATGCTGCGGGAGTCGACCTTGATACATTCTACAGAAGTATGAATATGGGATACTTTAATTCGAGTATTTCTGATGACGAGGGGAAATTGCTGCTCTATTCTAATGGTTGCAGAATAACTGATGGGAGTCATGTCAATATTCCTGGAACATTATCCTTAAGTCCGGGTGATGTTGATCTGTCTTGGTGTAGAACAAATCCCCCATATGGTTATCCGATTTATGAATCAGGTCTCTTTCTTTCCTTTTTTAAGGATAGTGTTATTTTGCTCACACACCAACGGCAGTATTACAAATCTAATCCGACCCGGATTATCACTGATTCATTATTTTATACATCTGTCAGAATTGAAAACGGCACGTATATCTTAAATGAGAAAACAGTTCCAATAGTAGGTGGCGATTTGACAGATGGAAATGTTGAAGCTGTAAAAGCTAAAAATCTGGAGGCATGGTGGGTCATACAGGGCGAGAAGAATTCAAATCGTTATTTCAGCATTTTGCTTGATAGTGCAAGTGTGGATACTGTTATTGCGCAGGCTATCGGCGACACAACTTACAGAGGAGGTGCTGCCGGACAAGCTGTGTTTTCGCCTGACGGGACAGTTTATGCACGGTATAATCCCAAAGATGACCTTTCGCTTTTTGATTTTGACAGGGAAACGGGACTCCTTTCCAATTTTCGAAAGATGCATGTAGCAGATAGTGGTATTATCGGCGGACTTGCATTCTCACCCAATAGCCGTTTCCTATATGCTTGTGGCCAATTTGATATGTATCAATTTGATACATGGGCAGATGATATTCCCGAGTCCAAAGTTTTTTTAGGCCATTTTGATAACCATTTCGATCCGTTTCCTGCCACGTTTTATCATATGCAATTGGGTCCGGATTGTAGAATCTACATTGGCTCTCCTAATGGAAATAAAGCACTTCATTTGATCCATGAACCCGACAGGAAGGGGCTTGATTGTCATTTTGAACAATACGCATTTCATTTGCCTGTTCACAATAGTATCACCATGCCCAATTTTCCGAATTATCGTTTAGATATCGCGCCCGTATGTGACCCCGGTATAGTGGCTATAAAAGATCCTTGGAATTTTCCGCAACTTACGGACATGGCTGTTATGTATCCCAATCCCACTAACGGCCCGCTCACGATAGAGTTACAGGATCATTGGGACACTTCAGATGAAGTTCATATCCGGGTGACCGGGCGGACCGGCAACATCTACAAAGAAGTAATTCGTATACCAGTGAATCAAACCATCTCACTGGGCCTGGAGGAATTGCCAGCGGGATTGTATTTCATCGACCTCAGGTCGCCGCACTATTGGTATACCGGAAAGGTGGTGAAAGAGTGAAAATGATCAATACAAAATTTATTTTGAGATATAACTGGTTGCTATTCTTAATGTTTTTTTGGATTTGTATTTGTTCAAAACTGAACATGTGATCATATGATTTTCGCTCATTATGAGGGAAACCACCGATGCGTTCTTCATTCTCACCTCTTTAGATTTTATATCTTAGCCTCTTATGGCTAAAAGATTACTATTTTTTTGTTTGTTGATCATCCTGGTTAAGGTCACATTGCAGGCCCAACCTCCTACTATCAAATCACCGGATGATTTCCTGCCTTACAAGTTGGGAAGTCGTGTTACACCACATCATTTACTGGTGGATTATTTTAAATACGTGGATGGTGTAAGTGACAAAGTGCAGATCGTGCAATATGGAATGACCAATGAACTCAGACCATTATTTGCTGCCATCATCAGCACGCCTGAAAATCTAAGGCGAATAGAAAACATCCGCCTCAACAATCTCCGCCGCACTGGGATGATTAGTGGAAATGCAGTAGTTGAAAATATTGCTATTGTTTACTTGAGTTATTCCGTTCACGGAAATGAAGTTGCCGGTTCCGAAAGTGCAATGGCTGTGCTATACGACCTGGTGAAAGGAAATGAAGAATACAATGCATGGTTAAGGAATACGATTGTTATCATTGATCCTGCGTTGAATCCTGATGGGTATAGTCGTTATTCCCAATGGAGTAATAGTATCAGCAACCAACCGTTTAATTCTTCACTGGCAACACGCGAGCATAAGGAGCCTTGGCCAGGTGGCAGGTTTAATCATTATTATTTTGACCTCAATAGAGACTGGGTTTGGCAAATGCAAAAGGAGTCCAGGGAAAGACTTGAATTTTATCATCAATGGATGCCACATGTACATGCTGATATTCATGAAATGTCGCATGAATCCCCTTATTATTTTGCCCCTGCAGCGCAACCTTACCATCCGAATGTAACTAAATGGCAGGCTGACTTCCAGGGCACAATCGGTAAAAATCATGCACGCCATTTTGATAAAGAAGGTTGGCGATATTTTACAAGGGAACGCTTTGATCTTTTTTATCCATCCTACGGCGATACTTATGCAACATTCGCAGGAGCTATCGGGATGACTTATGAACAAGGTGGTTCAGGTCGTGCAAATCGTGCTGTAACATTGGAGAATGGTGACACGCTTACACTTGCAGACCGGATTGCTCATCATCGAGCAACATCGTTGTCAACGATTGAGGTAAGCGCCAAGCATGCCGCTCAATTGGTGGATGAATTTGCAGATTACTATAAACGATCTATAAATGATCCTCCTGCAACCGTGCGAAATTATGTCATAAACAAAGAACATTATCCTGGTCGTGTAGCGGAATTGCTGTCACTGCTTGATCGCAATCATATCACCTATACTCAAATGTCAGGTTCCAAATCGGATATCAAAGGATATAATTACATGACCGGCAAGGAAGGAACATTTACAGCCAATAATGGTGATATTGTAATTAGTACTGATCAACCAAAGGGTGTATTGTTGCATGTGTTATT
>DASXWI010000440.1:0-1710 GCA_036503755.1 Saprospiraceae bacterium
CTGATGGCTGGCATCTCTATTGTTATCTGGTTGTGGTTTAAGCGCAAGAAAATCATTTAATTTTTCTTTCTAAAAATTTTAAGTAAACAATGACTATACTATCCAGAATAATATTCTTTCTTTTATTTCAATTGATTTCACTTTCTGTGTTTACACAATCCGATGCTTCAAAAGAAAGTGAAAAAGGCCAACCTTTTGTCTTGGGGGTCATCCATGAAATAGAATCTATTCGTTTAGGAGAAAAAAGAACGTTGAATATTTACTTGCCTGAAGGATACGATCCAAAAGATACGGTTCGATATCCGGTTATCTATTTACTGGATGGTGCTGCTGATGAAGACTTCATCCATGTGGTAGGGCTGGTACAGTTCAATACGTTTTCCTGGATAGAACGCATACCTAAATCTATCGTAGTGGGTATAGCTAATACGGATCGCAGGAGAGATTTCACCTATCCAACAATGATTAAGTCTGATAAGGAGGCTTATCCTACCACCGGAGGATCAGCAGCGTTTATAGATTTTTTGGAGAAAGAACTCCAGCCATATATTGCATCTACGTATAAAACTTCAGCATCGAGAATGTTGATCGGACAATCGCTTGGTGGATTATTAGCTACTGAGATATTGTTGAAGAGACCTGCATTGTTTGACAAATACATCATCATCAGTCCTTCATTATGGTGGGATAATGGTTCGCTGCTGAATCTTCCATCAAGCATATTGGAAGAAATCTTTGACAAAGCCACTTCTGTATACATTGGTGTTGGAAAGGAAGGCTTGACACCAGGGGAACATCCAAGGGTGATGGAAGTGGATGCCAACCTTTTGGCTGATAAATTGAAGGCAAGTAAATCTAAAAATCTGAAAGTATACTTTGATTATTTGCCTGATGAGGACCATGCCACGATTGGCCACCAGGCGGTGTTTAATGGGTTTAGGATGTTGTATCCTGTTAAGGATAATAATTAAGGATTACAAAGTTTATAGGATTATAAGTTTATAAGATTATATAAATCAAGCCGCTGGATGGAGTTTTCTCCGCCAGCAATGTATGGTTTATAGGTTTATGGGTTAAATGGTTAAGTGGTTAAATGGTTAAAGTGTAATTTTAAAAGCTTATAAACCTATAAATCTATCACCCTATAAACCCCTAACCTCCTAAGCCCCTAATCTCCTAAGCTCAATAATATGAAAATCACCCTCTGGTTATTCCTGATCACCCTTATTGGATGCGGCACCCGCACAGAGGTCCTCAATCAAAATGACTTTAGTGAGAAATCTTTTATAACCTTAAATTTTACAGATCAACAGGAGTTTAAACTTGATTCGGTGAACATCAGCTCATTTTGTTTCTCACCACTAGAGGTCAATCATATCTGGGCTTTTTGTAACTATGACGGGACGTACGATCTGAACCTGGAAACAGGACTTTGGAAGAAAATTGAGGAACCGCTTGGAAGTCTGATTCATTGGGTAAAGCCAAACGATATTTATAAGGATAGCATTAACCAGGATCTTTTTTGGATGAACAGAAACGGCCTTGGTCTTGGACTTTATAATAAATTAAGCGGCAAATCAAGAGTGTTTTCAGAAGTAAATTATGTATCCTCTATTTTATTCGACACATCGGATATTTGGTTTGGGACACATCTCGGTGTATTCCGCTACAACCGAGACAATGACAGGATGCAGGTTGTGGAGAATACAT
>DASXWI010000441.1:0-8659 GCA_036503755.1 Saprospiraceae bacterium
GAAAGGACAGACATCACATTAGAGACAACATTCTTATGCGAAAGCGATACGGCACGTGGCTCGCCGGAAGACCCTGAAGTATGAACGATGGTCGCACAATCATCAGGGTTTAATGTAGATCTTATTTCTTCCAGCCGAATGCTGTCTTTTTCAAGTAAAGCATATTCAGATGAAAACAAATCATCCATTAGGATTCTTGTGAACCCGGAATGATTGTTCATTTCGACATCGGAGGTATGAATAAGGATTGTTGGTTCGATCCGTTTAAGGATTAGATCAAATTCCTTTTCTTTTACAGGATGATGCAATGGTGTCGAGATGGCTCCTGTAGCCATGATAGCCATATCAATGGCGAGCCATTTAAGATTGTATCGGTCTGTGAGGATAATGACACGATCACCTTTCTTAATCCCCTTTTCAAGTAATTGTGTGGCGATGGTTTGAACAAGTTTAACCAATTGCGCTGATGAAATTTCTTCTTTGATTCCTTGTCTCCAGACACCACCAGAAGCCCGCTGAGGATGGCGATATGCCTGGTAGGCTGGGAGGTCGAAGAGGTAGGTGAAGCTGTTCATGTGGATGACAGTGAGACAGTGAGATAGTAAGATAGTAAGAGGTGAGAGTGTGGGCAAGAGGTCCCTCACTGTCTTACGCTCTTACTCTCTCACTGTCTTAAACCCCTGCAAATGGTGTAATGGCTAACTAACCTCAGTTATTCCTATTTTCACGGTTCAACTATGTCCCTACTCCGCAAACTCGCCGGCGAGACCGCTATCTACGGATTTAGCTATATCCTCAGCCGGGTATTGTATTACGTTGTTTTTACGTCTTACCTCACGCGGGTCATCAGCACGACTGAATTTGGCATTTACAGAGATTTATATTTCTACGTTGCTGTTCTACTCATCTTCCTGACTTTTCGGATGGAAACAACGTATTTCCGGTTTGCCAGGGAAGATCGGGGTGCTGTCAATGCAATGTCCTTGTTATTTCTCGGCATTTTTGCCGGGCTGTTTTTCCTTGGACTCTGGTGGTGGAATGATGACATCGCCAATTGGTTGGAATATCCTGGCAAAACCATTCTGATCATGATGCTTGGCGGTGTATTGTTTTTCGATACGCTCATTGCAGTACCTTTCGCCAGCCTTCGACAGCAGAACCGCCCGATGCGATTCCTGGTACTTAAACTTGGATCTATTGCACTCAATATCCTGTTGGTTTTACTTTTCCTGGAAGTGCTACCCCGTATCGTTGGCAATGATCCATCCTTGCCTGCCATCCTGAGATCAGATGATAAGTTGTTTTATGTCATCCTAAGCAACCTCCTGTCCAGTGGCATCACGTTGCTGTTTTTACTTCCTGTAATGCGTCGCCAGCCCTTCCGGTGGGACACTGGTTTTTTGAAAAAAATGCTCACCTATTCCTGGCCATTAGTTGTCGTAGGTGTGGCGGGTGTGGTCAATCAGTATGCATCGATTGCTTTTCAAAAACAATTTTTGAAAGGAGATACAGCATCCAATCTTTCTGAAGGAGGTATTTATGCAGCTGCTGCTTCCCTGGCTATCTTGTTAAGTCTATTCACCACGGCATTTAATTATGCTGCCGAGCCTTTTTTCTTTGCGCATAAAGACAAAGAAAACGCACGAAGTGTATATGCCGATGTGGCCCTTGCCTTCACAATCGTTGGTTCACTGATGATGCTGATGATCCTCGGGTACATTGATTTATTTCAGTTTCTGATCGGTAAAGATTTCAGACAAGGGCTCAAGGTTGTTCCTGTACTTCTTGTGGCTTTTCTTTTTCTGGGTATTTATTACAACTTCTCGGCTTGGTACAAGCTGGCCGATAAAACGATCATAGGTGCCTGGATCAGTGTGATGGGAATGATCATTACGATTGGTTTGAGCATGCTGTTGATACCGCGTTTTGGTATGATAGGTTCCGCGTGGACAGCTCTGGCTTGTTACTCGCTGGAAGTGTCGGTATGTTATTGGCTTGGGCAGAAATTTTATCCGATACCCTACAGGATATGGAGAATGCTGGCCTGGATGGCAGGAGCATTGGTGATTTATTTCCTGATGGAATGGCTGCGTGGTTTTTATGACGGCCAGCTTGCGATCGTCTTAGTTGTTAATTCGGTGCTTATTAGTGTATACCTGTTTTTCATATACAAGCTGGAAAGGTCTTTGTTGAAAAATGCGCTAGGAAGAACATAAAGGCCATTTTTCACTTTTCACTCTTCATTTTTCACTCTTTTCGGATGTAAGCTGCAATCTTTGACGCCTTACGTGCTGGCATGATGGCAGCCAATGTACCAATGATGAAAACAGTAACGCCAACAATCAGGATATCTATCGCTCTCAATTCAATAGGATAAGAATTGACTACAAATCCTTCTGGAATAGGGACGATACCAAATTGTTTTTGAAGGATATAAAAACCAAGAGCTAGCACAATTCCAATAGCTAATCCAAGAAAACAAATCATCCAACCTGATCGCATAAATATCTTCCTGACATCTGTCGGAGAAGAACCCATGGACTGGAGAATCGAAATATCTTTTTTCTTATCCAGCACGATCATCCAGAGCGCACTGACCAGGTTAAAGGAAACGATAATGAGCGTAAGCGATACCACGGCATATGAAATCCATTTTTCAATATTCATTAATTTGAAAAACGCGGCATTCTGTTCGTCTTTGTTTTTAATGTTGACAGGAGATTTGATCAGGGCTTTTATTTTTTCTTTTACCACTTCCACATCTGCACCTGGATTCAATTTGATTTCAATGCCTGATGCTGCATCCGGGCTATCAACAAGTGAGCGGATAAAGTCGAGCGAAACAAAAACATATTGGTAATCATAATCCTGTTTGATAGAAAACCGGCCGATTGGAAAAGCATATTTCACAGTAAATGCTTTATCTAAAGGTCCACGTTGTTTACGATTGGGCATGTAGACAGATAACGAAGCATAAGGATTCTGAAGATTGACATTTAATCTTGAAGCAAGCCCAGCTCCCATGACCGCGAGGGCAGCATCGCCATGTTGTAAAACAAAATCACCATCCACCAATACACTATCAATATCAGTCACTTTCCGGAATGATTCATCGACACCCTTCAGTGTACAGATGTCCTGGCTACCTTCATAATCCAGAAGCGCCGTTTCTTCCAGGGTAACACTTAAAGCAGAAATCTCAGGCCAGGCTTTAATCGTTGCCATGTCAGCAGAATCAGGATGGAAGTATTTTCCTTCAGCCGGATAAACTTTAAGATCAGTGTAAATCGAATTGTATAGGCTTTTGAGTAAATCCTCAAATCCATTAAAGACCGAAAGGATTAATAACAATGCGGCTGCACCAATGGCAATGCCAAACATGGAGATACCGGTAATAATATTGATGGCCTGGAAGCTTTTTTTGCCCAGGATATATCGCCATGCGATGAGTACAGTGTAGGAGAGTCTCATCCGGGTACTGGGTCTGGCGTGTATCGGGCATAACCCTGGATAGCCCTATAGCAACGGCTGTGTATCTTTTCTCTGATTTTATGATTTGTCAGCTTTGAATTCCGCATCGAAGGATAAGTACGGTTTGAAAGGAAAACATAAACCAATTGATTCTTCGGGTCGTTCCACACACAAATTCCAGTGAAGCCTGTATGACCATATGTGCCTTCTGAAGCCAGATGAGAAGTCAGTACATTTTTTTCCACATCCAACTCTTTCATATCAAACCCAATACCCCTTCGTGTAGAAGTCCCGTACCGGGTAGTAAACAATTTTAGTATTTGAGGATCAATATAGCGTACACCTCCATACTCACCTCCATTCATCAGCATCTGGAATAAAGCGGCGATATCTTCAGCATCGGAAAACAATCCTGCATGCCCGCTCACTCCACCAAGCATAGCACAAGACATATCATGCACATAGCCAGTCAACTCCTGGCATCTGAAATAACTGTCGATTTCACTAGGCACAATTTCATCTGTTGTAAAGCGAGTCAGCGGATGATAACCAATACGCTGCAATCCCATCGGTTTGTAAAATACACTGTCAACATATTGATCAAGCGTTACACCTGTGAGCCGTTGAACAATCTCAGCCAACATGATAAATCCAAGATCACTGTACACATAAGTGCCATCCGCATTGAGAGGGCTCTTTCTGATTTGTTGCCTGATACTGTCCAGGTAGGTGACATCCATATACATGTCCCCAGCTACAGTAACACAATGTTGCGGTGTCAGCAGATCGCAGTAGACATCAGGTTCCATTTCCATCCATCCACCTTTTTCATTTGAAATTGTTTGTTCATAGAAGGGAATCCAACTCTGCAATCCGGCTTGGTGTGCCATTACTTTATGGATGACCATATGTTCCTTGTTGCTTCCCGCCAGCCATGGTAAATAATCACCCAATGTTTTATCAATGGATATTTTACCCTCTTCCTGAAGGCGCATTACAACAAGTGTTGTAGCTGCAACCTTAGTAACCGAAGCAATATCATAGAGATCGTTGACATAAACAGGATCATCAGCACCATAAGTATGTTTTCCAAATGCCTGCTCATAAATAATCCGGCCATCTTTTGCAATCACTACCTGGCAACCTGGTGCAGCTTCAATGTCAATCATGTATTCTGCAATATTCTTTATGTAATCAAGGCTATCCGAACACATGCCGACACGCTCAGGTACACTGTAACCAATCCTTTTGAGCGAAGGCGTAGAAAAGCCATGATTTACCGGAAAGATATTACTAGCCGTGACAGGTAATTTTCCTTTAAAACCAAAAACACCAGTCAATCCCTGTGCAGTGATATCCTCAGTTTCAGGTGTATCCTCATATGCCATGATGATATGATCGATGTTTTCAAAATATTTCAAGCTATAAGGACTTCCGAATACAATAAGAATGACCTCTTGCTGACGGTTTATATTCTGAATCAGGGTAAGTTCTTCACTGGTCAAACCAAAATTTCCTGCCACTTTATTCGTCATCTGGTGGATGGAAATAATCACCCGATTATATTTTTTCAGATCCTTCAACAATGATTTTTCATCTGTCTCTTTCAGCGAATGGCTTGCATTGAAATGATCTGCTTTGAAATAAGAATCCAACCTGTTCTGAAATCTTGTCTTGGTCGTTGAACCAATGGCTAACGTGGCCATGCGAGGCTCTGTAACATTGACCATTGGAATTAATGCCCTTTGGTTTTGAGCAACAGTGATAGCTTCTTCTATAAGTTTGTGTTTAATACCCACCGCATAAGGATCGAAAGCCATTTTTGTGGCAAACACCGGATCAGGTAAGACTAAACTATCAAGGCCGAGATTATATTTGGCTTCAAGAATTTGTTTCACATTGTCATTTAGTACACCCGCATCTAACTTCCCTTCAGCAAAAGCTTTTTTCAATCCGGAAAAAGCGAGTTCAATATTATCCGGAAGTACGAGCATGTGGTTGCCCGCCTTGAATGCCATAATAGCAATTTCGTCTGCTTTGTAATGTTCGGTAACTCCTTTCATTTCCAATGCATCCGTAAACACAATGCCATCAAAACCCATCTGACCTTTCAGAAGCCCATTAATGGCATTTGCACTAAGAGTTGTAGAGATATTTTCGGTTGCATCAATTGATGGTACATGAAGATGAGCTACCATCATGCCTTGAAGGCCTGCATCAATCATTTGCTGGAAAGGATATAACTCTGTCGTCTTCAATTTTTCAACAGTACTATTGACAACTGGTAGATCAAAGTGTGAATCGGCATCTGTGTCGCCATGGCCAGGAAAATGTTTTCCAGAAGTAAGGACACCTGCTGCTTGAAGACCGCGCATATAAGCAATCGCATGACGGGCCACTTGCTCTCTATCTTCTCCAAAGGAACGATCACCAATCACTGGATTATTTGGATTGCTATTAATGTCAGCAACTGGTGAAAAGCTTACTTGCACACCGATAGCAAGCAATTGTTTTCCAATCGCATATCCCATCTTTTCAAGGGCATCGACATCCTGGATGGCTCCAAGCATCAATTGACGTGGAAAGGAAAGACCTTTGTCTTTAAACCGCATACCCAATCCCCATTCGGCATCCATACTCACCATCAAAGGGATTTTACTTGTCTGTTGATATTGGGCGGTCAAAGTTGCTTGCTTGGAAGGAGTACCCTGGAAAAAGCATAAACCACCAACATGATATTTTTTAATCTGGCTCAATACAGATTGTACATGATCATCTCCGAGGTCAGAATGGGCCCGAATAATAAATAGCTGCCCGATTTTTTCATCAAGCGACATGGATTTAAAGACAGAATCTACCCATGCCGCAGAGGAGGTATCCTGACCAAAACTTTCCATGCCTATTCCCAGGCACAGTACCATGAGTAAAATATGTAGATGGCTTTTTAGCATACGCACTTCATCAATGGTTTTTTAGTTGTGGCAAATTGGGATCAATAGCTTTTGCAGCCTCAAAACTGGCTGCTGCTCCGGTCAAATCCCCTGATTGCCGAAGCGCTATTCCCAGGTTGTAATGTGCTGTTGCGTTTTTTGGAGCCAACTCAATTTCTTTCCTGAAATACTCGATGGCTTTTTGAGTCTGCCCCGCCTGTCCATGCGCCACGCCTAATAACTGGTAAGTTTCATAATCCTCGGGCAAATATTGGACTGCTTCCAGTAATAACGTAATCGCCCCGGAAAGATTATTGTTTTTTTCACCTTCTTCCTTTCCTTTGTCACGAAGCGCGACTCCTAAATTACGTTTCCCTTCAGCATAATTGGGATCCATCCTGAGCACATGCCTGAAATAAGTGATTGCCTGGTCCAGGTCGCCTATATGGAAATAACTATTTCCTAATAACAAGTAACTGAGTTTATAGTTGGGATGGATTTCCAGCGCTTGTTTAAGATACCCCTGGGCTTCGGTTAGCATCTGTTTTTTAATGACAAAATCTTTTTCTTGTTCTGACCTTGTCACCAGGTCCCCACCTACCGCATTAAGTAGTTTTGCGCTGCGTTTTGAGGTATGGATATCGGTCGTAAACAACCTGCTGTTATCCTTCCATGCCCGGCTTCGAATAAGTGTCCATCCAGCAAATGCTACAACCAACCCTAACGTTGCAGCTAACACTGCATTCCGGTAAGAAGAATTTAATCCTTTTGAAATAGCATATCCTGCAATCAACGTAAATCCAACAGACGGTAGAAAAGCAAATCGTTCAGACATGTTGGTTCCAATCGGAAAAACGATATTGGAGGTGATGGACATCGTGCATACATAAAAGATAATACCATATGCCCACCATGTCCGCGCCTTCCAACCTTTGATCACTGCATAGAGCAAGCCCAGCCAAAATAGAAAAGATAGAATCACAAGTGGATTACTCCAATGCTGTATGTCAATATGCCTTGGGTAATAATCATGCGTCAAAGGATATGGGAAAACCAACAGTTGGGCATACTTACCCATCGTATAAACAATGGTGGCTGATTTTTCTTCAAAAGTGAAGGGGACATAGTTGTTGCCTTCAACTTTGAGAAATGGATTGTTCATCAATTCCCTTGGAGGTTCTCCGGCATCAAGCCCGGTCACAGCTCCCCGGATCATGATAAATAGAACAGATGCGATAACGATAGGCCAAAGCGTACTGATCCATTTCACAGGTGTATTTTTCTGGAACCACCACAATGTAATTGGTGCAACTGCAAGCATCGTGATGATATTTTCTTTGGCAAGTAAACCAAGGAAAAAAACCAGTGCCGCCATTGTTCGCATGAATGTTGGCTTGGCATGGTATGTACTGAGTAACATCAACCACAAACCACCAATAGCCCCCATTGCGGCGATGATTTCATCACGGCCTTTGATATTAGCTACGGCTTCTGTATGTATTGGATGCAAAGCAAAGATCAAAGTGGAAAACAAGGCTACTTGCATAGCACCTTCGTCAGCAAGTCTTGGTGTCAGTAGTGTACGGAGAAATCCAAAAAGGATCCAACATAACAAACCATAACATAAGGCACTGATAAAATGGCTTAGCCAGGGATTAGGTCCGGCAATAGAATATTCAATGGCAAACATCGCAGGTGTAAGTGGACGATAGCGTCCGCCACTGACTAACCTTGTCTTGGATTGGTCTTTAAAATAACCATAAAAGGTGTCGTATTTGAAGAGCCCTGCTATCCCTTTGACCCCTTGGGTCGTAAACATATTATCATTGATGACAATGGCATCATCCTGAGTGTATTCAAAAGTGGTCGTCTGGAGATAGAGCAGCATTCCTAGCATCGCCAGGATTGGGCCCATACGGCTGACATGTATGCCAAAAAGGGTGTTCCGGACTTGAATCTTCTTTGTCTTTTTCGCTTCTTTTGCCACAAGCAGTAGTTAAAGAACCAAATGTCGGTAAAAATGGGGATTATTTACCCCAAATAGGAAGGAGTATGCCAAGAGTTAATAAGTTGAAAATCAGACGCATCAAGATGCCAGCTGCTCACTGCTCACTGTTCACTGCTCACTAAACAAGTCCCATCTTAATGACAAAGTCATTGATAAATGTATTATCCGGATCCATCTGCCTCCTTACGTCTATCCATTTCTGATATTTTGGATAAGCCGTATGAATAAATGAAGGATTGAGATAAAGCAT
>DASXWI010000442.1:0-4763 GCA_036503755.1 Saprospiraceae bacterium
ATAATAAGCAAGCCAGGAATTTCCCCATCACAAGTTGTCGATCAGTGAGGCGCTTGGTAAGTAAGAGTTCGATGGTGCCTGATTTCTTTTCTTCTGCAAACTGACGCATGGTGATGGCTGGAATGAAAAAGAACAAAGACCACAAGGCCACACTAAAGAAAATTTCAAGGCTGGCTTGTTTGTGATAAAACACATCACTCCCCCATAACCAGGTAAAGAATCCGCTGAAGCCAAGAAAGGCAATCAACAGAATATAAGCGACTAGCGAATCAAAAAAACTTCCAAGTTCTTTCTTGGCGATTATCCACGATGCATTCATAGTTCTCCGGTTTAGTTCATCGTTACGTTTCGGAAAATATCTTCCAACCTTGTCTCCACCGGACTCATCTGCAGCAGAACCCAACCTTTATCTACGCACAAAGTATATACACCTCGAGCCGTTTGTGGTCCATCAAGACATTCGATCTCAAGCAAGCGATGGTCGGCACTTAAGCCAAGGCCTGTCACGCCAGACAACGAGCGGATACCTTGTTCGATCTGGGATTTAGAAGGACCTTCAATGTCCACCAGGAGAATACTCTTTCCGGTAGCTTGTGCCCTAAGAGTCTCAGGAGTTCCATTTGCAACAATGTGTCCCTTGTTGATAATCAGGATTCTATCACATGTTGCTTCAACCTCAGGAAGAATATGCGTGGACAAGATAACTGACTTATGCATACCGAGTCGTTTGATCAATTCTCTAATCTCGACTCGTTGGTTTGGGTCCAGACCTGTAGTGGGTTCGTCAAGAATTAGAATGGCTGGATCATGAATCATAGCTTGCGCAAGGCCTACCCTTTGGCGATATCCTTTTGATAACTCCCCAATCTTCTTGTGTTTTTCTTCATTAAGTCCACACATGACAATCATCTCTTTTACACGAGCATCCAGATTCGATTTTTTGATTCCCTGGAGTTGTCCACAGAAGGCGAGGTAATCCATGACAGGCATATCTTCATAGAGTGGATTGTTTTCAGGAAGATACCCGATAGAACCACGCAGGTTATTTCCGGCAATGGATTTTCCTCCGATAGTAATCTGACCTGAGTCAGGTGAGATAAACTGGGTAATCATTTTCATGGTGGTGGTTTTACCCGCACCATTCGGACCAAGGAAGCCTACGATCTCACCGGTCCTGACTTCAAAGGAAATATTGTCTACTGCTTTTTGGAGACCATATGCCTTTGTCAAACCTTCAATTACAATATCCATTTTCTTTTGTGAAATTTGTGATTCGATTCGAGCCGACATATCATCTTGCTGCCGGCAAAAAATGATCGCCAAAAGTATAAAATTCTACTTTGTTTAAATCCGTTTAACTCATGACAAAACTGATGAAATCCATGTTTAAATATTCATTAACAAAACTCTCTATCGTGCTCACACTGAGCATTATCACCCTCTTTGCCTCATCCTGTAAACCAGGTGAAGAAAAAGCCGCAACTGAACCTGCTGCAGCAGCTACTGGTGAATTGAAAGACATGGTACTGGAGCCTATTCCTGGTTCAAATATTAAGTATGCACGTCAGGTAGGCAAAGCCGGCAACCTGGAGATAGAAGGCTTCGTGGAGAATGATAAGAAGGTAGGTATGTGGCTCCAATACACCCCGGATGGTGACATCCAATTGATCAATCATTATGTGGATGGATTACTGGAAGGCACAGCGATGCGAATGACCTTTCGCAACCAGGTTGACTTGAGAATGAATTACAAACAAGGCAAATTGGATGGTCCCTGGACCTCCTATAAATTTGGAAAGATTCTTGAAGAGCGTAACTATAAAAATGACAAGCTGGATGGGATGACCAAATCCTACGATAGCCGAAATTGGAAACTCAAACAAGAGGCTGAGTACAAGAATGGTGTACAGGATGGTATTTTCCGTTATTATGATGAGGAAGGCAATCTCTCTTTGGAATACACCTACAAGAATGGTGAAAAGGTGAGCGGGGGCATGGTGGAGAAGAAATAAGGTCGTCTGCATTCTTCCAAAAAGATGGATATTTTTTCAATTCACGCTATTACATATTATAAAAAAGTATAATATTTGCAGGACAAGGATCATTACATATGAATACTGCAACGATACTGGGTAGCCACCTCAACCCTCAGCAAACGAAGTTAATGGTTACCCCTTCCGGCGCACGCAAGCGTTGGATCTGGAGCCACCAGGAAGATCATCTCCAACTTCTTGCTGCGATGGCTGCCACAGATGCATTGCAAGGAAAACCTGTAGTGATCTGGTATGATGAAGAATCCGCTGCGGCTGATTTACTCAAGACTTATCCGCTGAACAAAATGGATAAGGCGATTTACGCTCCTTTATCCTTCCGTTCCAACAACCCTCAAAACGTGCTCAATCCACTCTCTCCTGCAGAGAGTATCCATCATATCGAATTGTATAAACTGTCCGGTGATTTTGCCAGGATCAGTAAACCTTGGTCTTCCCTCCATCAGGAATTATGGCCAGGTACAAATCGGTATGAGCTCATTCAGAAATTTGCAGGGCTGTTTAATCACAATAATGTCAACCCACTCTTTTACCGGTTGAGCCGCACATCCTTTGAAATATCTCCTGCTGAATACAAACGTCTGCGTAACAAGATTGAGCATCATATCAAACTGAATAAACTCCGCCAGGATGGGTTTGAATACATGGATCTCCTGGATGTGAGCCTGCTCGTCAATCACTCGCTTGATTTCGTCAAGAGTGAAGTGATGCAATACATCTCCTTGATGGCTGATCAAGGGACTGAATTACTTAAGCGTGGGGATTGGATCATGCTCCGGTATTTCAATTATGTCAAAACATATTGGATCCGCGAGATCAATATTTATGTCAACAAAATAGACAAGTTGTTGTCCCATGCCCGCGAACTGCATCTCACCTACGGTGATGCCTTTTCGTTTGAAAGCAGCATGAGTCAACTAGCAGATAGACTCAAAGGTCAGATCAGCCGCAAGGCTAAAATGATCAGCCATGATCGCAAGGCCATTAAAACCCAATACCTCGAACTTCTTGCTGAAATTGAAGCAGGGCAACCCTGGGTAACCATTCCTGCAGAGCGCAAAGAAAATCCTACACTATCCGAAGCCATTGATTATCTACAAACGCTGAAAGAAAATCTCTTCAGCGCAAAAGATGCCATCGAGACGCACATTCGCAGTCAACTCAAACGCCTTAATTCTCATAATGCTCCTGAACAGACTGGTTTAGGTGCTGAAATCAAAGAATGGGAAGAAGATTTACTGAAGTGGTACAACAATGTCAATATCAGCGGCTACTTTAAAAAGCGTTTTGAATCACAGGCTCTTAGCATTCATCGTAGTGCAGAAGGACTAAGGGATGTCAACCAGGCGTTATCAGCGATTGTAGAAAGACAACATTATCTTGAAGATTATTTTTTCTGGGCAGGTTTTCAGAACCAGTTTCCGGAAAATGCAAAAGCGATTGTCCAGGCACTTCATCTCACCCCTACTTCTGATTGGCTTACTTACTTTGATGAGTGGTATATCACGCAATTGATTACAGGCGATGCTCTCGAGGTTGTGTGGCCAGCAGAGATCAATGAGAACATGAAGGAGATGATCGAGCGGATACGTCTGCATTCGATCGCTGAATATCTGAATGAGGTGAGTCAGAAACGGAATTTCCTCTGCGAAGAATATGCACCAGTGATCCGTAAACTGACATCACGCAAAGCTTCTATTGAAAGTGAAGAAGCAGAACGCTTCTTCTTCGAATTGTCCCTTGAAATGAGGGGCAAATGGTATCCAATTCAAATGCTTCCGTTAAGCATGATGCCATCAGGTGGTGAAGAAGCACCACAAATTTGTAACTACATCCTCCTGAAATCAAAAGAACCCCATTTACACACACAATGGAATCAAATCCAGGAAATACCCAGTGATGTGTTTGCTTATGGACCTGCTGTCAACATGCGTTATCTCAGTGAACAACTTGAGATGCCGGTGATGACAACTGATTTCAGGTTGAGTCAAAACAGGAGTTCATCCTCCTTAAAATACATTACCAATATTGCCAGGCAATTTTCACCCTTTCTATCACAGACCTGCATCTATTCTGCTCACAGGGTCAATGTAATTTCACTACTTGGTGCTGAACTCGACAGACTTGTACTGGATCAACTGCCGATGCCTTACAAGATATCAGAGCGCAGTCTGAATCCGGATGAAAACTTCTTTGTTGAATCTTTACTCGAACCTAACAATCCATTTGTTCTGCTTGTGAGGGATTACTGGCCTTCCGGTGCATGGCCTGAAAACAGCTTGTGGCATTTACAATTCCAGGAAGACCTGGAAAAGATAGGTATCAAAGTAATCCATAGCTGGTCAAAAGGCTGGCTGATGGAATCTGACCAGGAAGTACGCCGTGTCCGTGATGAGATTCTGCAGTTTGTAGGGAATACGTTTGTGGGCGTATCTGTCTGAGCTACCAGCTACCAGCTACCAGCTACCAGCTATCAGCTATCAGCCTCTAGCCTCTAGCTTCCCACTGGAACGTGCATTTCCTTCGTATTTTCACAGCCTGCTCACTGCTCACTGCTCACTGCTCACTGCTCACTGCTCACTGCTCACTGCTCACTGCTCACTGCTCACTGCTCACTGCTCACTTAATTGATCAAACTGAAACACATCGACCTCCTTGCCCTCCAGTCCAGTCTGAAAACAGACAAGGACAAGGCTGGAGTATCAGTGGTAT
>DASXWI010000443.1:0-1977 GCA_036503755.1 Saprospiraceae bacterium
AAATAATGCATTGGCTACCTCGTATCCAATAACTGCCACATTTCTCCCTCCGCCAATTTCATCCAATGTGAAGTAACGACCTCCGTCAACGTTAACTTCAAAAATTTTATCATACCCTTCGCTACCACCTACCAATCGCACCTGCCCCACACTATTACTTCCGCGTTTGATCAGCGAGTTACCTTTATCTGCTGCAATGGCAATGTCGCTGACATGATTCAGGTTTTCTTTCAGCATCTTGTATTCGGAATACGATGGAGTTGGTCTGCGCAAGAATTCCCACCATTTATATACACCGTCATTATCGGCAAGCCAGGGCCACTTCTCAACATAGATGACGCTGGATCCAATAAAATTCAAGCTGTCTTTAATGTTCTTCTCGAGTGAGTCAACAAGGGTAAGCACAGTGATGATGGCAAAAATCCCCACGGTAACGCCCAGCAAGGAAAGAATCGTACGAAGCAAATTTGATTTAAGTGCCCTTCCTGCAAAACGAAAACTCTCAAAAATCTGTCGGACGGTGTACATGGATCAAGATCGAACTTAAAATTAAGGATTGATCATGGAAAAATCATGCTGCGCGAATAGCCACTACGGGATCCAGTCGCGCTGCCATGGCTGCAGGTATAATACCTGATACCAGACCAATCACACTGGATACCACAAGGCCCAGGGTAATGTTCTTGGCAGTAAGCGTAACTACCAGATCGCCCATCGGGATAAACGTAATGAGATACACAAAGAATAATCCCGCCAACCCCCCAATCAGGCTGAGGAAGATAGCTTCGAATAAAAACTGGAATAGGATAAAATAATTTTTTGCCCCCAATGATTTCTGCAGACCGATAATACTGGTTCGTTCCTTCACTGAAACAAACATGATGTTGGCAATTCCAAATCCTCCCACCAAAATCGAGAATCCACCGATTACCCATCCTGCAAGTCCTACTATATCAAATAATCCGCTGATGGCATTTGCAAGTGCTTCAGGTCGGTTCATTACAAATGTATCTTTATCGGTAGGTCGCAGTCCTCTGCGCGTACGCAATAATCCGCGCGCTTCATTTTCAAGTTGAACAAGACCGGTATCCCAATCATATCCTTTCAAGCCAATGCGTGAAGTGGTTTCGTTGTATACTCCAGTTCCCGTCTGATACAATCTTCTGAAGTTGTTGTAAGGAATGAGCACCAGAAAATCACTGCTGGTAAAACCCATAAAGCTTTGACCTTCTCGTTTTGTTACGCCAATTACTTTGTAGGGAAGGTTTTTAATTTTAACAGTCTGGCCAACCGGTTCCTCACCATTAGGGAATAACGTTTGTGCAACCTCAAACCCGATAATCGCCACACTACGACCACCCTCCACTTCTTCAGGAATAAAGTAACGTCCCTTCTCGAGGTTGACTTCAAAAATATTATTGTATCCATCACTTCCACCTACCAGCCTTACCTGGCCCACGCTGTTGCTGCCCCGCTTGATAATCTGATTGCCTCTGCCAGCAAAAATTGCCATGGCGCTTTGATTCTTTAGATTGGCCTGCAGGAATTTATACTCATTATAAGAAGCATGCGGTCTTTTTAGGTATTCCCACCAGGCAAAATCAGGGTCTGTATTGAAGGGCCATTTTTCAATATAGATTACGCTGCTGCCTAAGAAATTCAAACTATCCTTGATGTTCTTCTCCAGTGAATCAACAATGGTTAGAACAGAGATGATGGCAAAAATCCCGATTGTAACACCGAGGAGAGAAAGGATGGTTCGCAAAAGGTTTGATTTGAGTGCTTTAACAGCAAACCGAAAACTCTCAAATATTTGTCTGATGGTGTACATGAAGGGGTTATACGGGCCTGAATTTAATTTGGTTAGTCGTTATGAGAGGTTATTAATTACGGATTTTAGACTCAAAAGGCTGTATTTTGTTACAGTTACTAAAATAGCTTGCTAACTTCCTAAATATCAACTATTGGCTTATTTTT
>DASXWI010000444.1:0-2412 GCA_036503755.1 Saprospiraceae bacterium
AGATGAAACAGGACCTGAATTTGTAAACTTCAATCCTGTGCTTTCTATAGGATGTGATGACAACCCACCAGAAATCTCAGCCACAGATAATTGTGGTGACGTACTCATCACGTATGCAGATACGATCCTTCTGGGTCCATGCGTATACATATATGATCTTGTTCGTATCATCACGGCTACAGATCTTTGCGGCAATTCCACATCACGTCGACAAACGATTCATGTCGGAAATGAAGACGGTCCTGTGATCACTGGCGTTTCGGTGGATGTTTGTGACGATCTTTCGATTCCTGAGGTTACGGCCTTTGATGCCTGCGCAGATCAGTTTGTCACCGTCACGATGCACCAGGATACACTTGACAGTGTGTGCCGGGATAGATTGGTCATTGTGCGGACATGGTCAGCAACAGACGCTTGTGGTCAAACTTCAGAAGTAAGGCAAACGATCGTCATGAATGACTTGACGCCACCGGAAATAGTAGTTCCTTCCAATTCTGTGATCCAATTTTTTATGGACCAGGAGAATGATACTGTTTATCACTCCGAGATTGCAATACTGGCTAAGTTAAATGCCATTGACGTGGATCACGTTTATGTTTCAGATGACTGTGACGAGGTGATAATTCCTGACTTTACGGTGGATACCTTGTTTGCTGAAAATTGCGTGGAGCAACGTACATACACCTGGATCGCTACTGATATTTGCGACAATGCGGATTCACTTTCGTTTACTGTAAATATTATTGATGATGTGACACCAGATTTTGTCGATGTGATTGTTGATACAATGATCTTTTGTGCTCCTCTACCTCCGCCAACATCGATGTTGATGGTGGATTCGTTGGAAAATGTGACGATCATCTATAGCGAAACACAAGAAGCTGGACCTGGTACAGGCCAGATTATTGTTACCCGTACCTGGACAGCCACTGATTCATGCCAAAACACAACCACGTACGTCCAACAAATCATTTGGAATCAAGAGTCAGCGATGGCGTGTTCTATCATCCTTCCGGAAGTGGTGGATTGTAATTCACATGAGGTTTTGATCCGAAGTGAAATCAGGGGCGGAAATAGTCCTTTCAGATACGAATGGGAAGTTGTTGGTGAAAAATGTTTCATCCAGAGTGGACAAAACACACCAGAGATCCTTATTTATGTCGGTTGGGCTGACGTCACCATTACCCTGACCGTAACCGATACTTTTGGTTGCGTAACGGTGTGTGAGGTTACCCTTGAATGTCACGACATAAATGCATTATCGGCTCCTGATTCATCAGCCGATACGTTCCTGGAGAATGGTGAAAGTCAACAGATATTTCATTCCACCATTGATTCGAATCGTGAACCTATTGGTAACCTGGATCGCCTTTCATTTTGGCCAAATCCTGCGGATGAAGTTATCCATCTTATTTATGAATCGGAAATTGATGGTTTTGTAAACTTCATCTTTACTGATTTTCTTGGTAAAGTCATACAAAAAGAAAGTATGATGGTACAAAAAGGAAGTAATGTTAAGCAGATGGATGCGTCCGGCCTGCCAAATGGTAGTTACCTGATTCAGATACAATCTGAAAAATCTAACTATACACAAGGAGTGATCATCCTGCACGTCGATTAAGTACAATATAAGTGAACATTACCTTGATTAAATGCAAGGATAACAAGAGGACCCTTCAGTAAACAGAAGGGTCCTTTTATTTATTCATGTATAAAGCGAGGATCATAGCGGAATGAAACAAGGATAAATGGTTACATCCTGGCATACTTAAATTTGAACAGTTGGAGATTTTAATTTATGACGGAGGATCTTCTGTTATTCAAATCAGCTATTGCCCCTGGTGCGGAAGCAAACTGCCGGAATCCAAAAGGGATCGATGGTTTGAGGATATGAGGCAGTTAGGCTTTGAAGATGAATACGACGACATACCGGAAGAGTATACGACTGACGAGTGGTGGAGAAAATAAAGAGAAGTCTAGTAGAATGAAGTTTGAATCAATGAGAAATAACCATTTTTCACTCTTCACTCTTCACTCTTCACTTTTCACTCAAGAACCTTCTTCTTTCCGCTTATTGATCTCATCACGGATCTTGGCAGCCTTCTCATAATCTTCTTCGCCGATAACTTTGTCGAGCATGGCGGTGAGATCATCGAGGGAATATTCTGAATATCCGCGACGGCGGCGTTTGGGTTTGGATTCTTTCTGGACGCCTTCAGCTTCGGTTTCTGCTTCACCGGGCAGGGGATCTTCAATGCGGACACCAGCGGCATCGAGGATGAAATCATACGTATAGATCGGGCAACCATAACGAACCGCCATTGCAATGGCATCCGAAGTGCGGGAATCAATTTCAAATTCACGACCGTGCTGGGTGCAGACGATGCGGGCATGGAAGACACCTTCGACCAG
>DASXWI010000445.1:0-5378 GCA_036503755.1 Saprospiraceae bacterium
TGCTTTAAAGTTGAAGAAGATTTCTGTGAAACTTTTTCTACTTCCTGAGTTTTAATAACGGGGATACTTTTTATCTCTGGTTCTGCAGGAGCGACAACAGGGGATACAGATTGATCAGTTGATGTAGATGATTTATAGTTCGTAACTGGAGATAAGGATTGCGTTTCGTTTTTAAAAGGACCTTCCAGTGACGATGGTTTGGTATCAAACACAAGTATGCTCATGACTGCAGCTACGACTACAGCGGATACGGACCACCAGGCAGCAGGATAACGACGTTTGTTTGGATCTTCCGGCATGGCCTTATCCAAAATGGGCTTCATCTTAGCCCATCCCTGGTCCGGGGTGATTTTATATGGATGTTGTTCTTGCATGATGTTCATTTGTAAGCATTAATCTTAATCGTTCACGGGCATTGGACAGATGCCATTTTGATGTCCCTTCACTGATGCTCATTTTTTCGCCGATTTCTTCATGTGAGTACCCTTCGATGGCAAACAACTTGAATACTTCGGCTGAGCGATCAGGAATACGGTCTAACAGACGAACCAAATCTTCAAACTCCAGCATATCGCTTTGCGATGCAGGCATGGATTTTTCATCCGTTGGTTCAAATTGTATAAAGCGGATATAGCTTTTTTCTTTTTTATAAAAATCAGCCATCGTATGGTAGATCAATCGCCTGATCCACCCTTCAAATGAACCTTCACTTCTGAAGGTGCCGATTTTCTGAAACACTTTTAGGAAACCGTCATTTAGAATAAGGAGTGCCTTGTCTTCATCACGTGTATATTTAATACACATGGTCATCATGGTATGGAAATAACGCTTATACAACTGCTCCTGACTCCTGCGGTCATTTCTGATACATCCTTGTATAAGCTCATGTTCTGACAAAATGCGAATCCTGTTTGTTGGTTTCAGTTATGTTAGCTTCCCTTATTCATGTATGAGTGTGACTTTCTCATTTATCCGGTCTACAAACTCGTTGTACACCTGTGGCATATTCTGATCTAGCTGATCGAGCAACCAGAAACCAGATCGTCCGGGATCATTCTTAAATTTCATTTCCACATAAGCGCCACCCCAGTCCCCTGCATCCGGCATCCCGATGACTGTCTCTGGTTCTGCGTACAATTCACTCGGAAAAGCATCAACCAGGTCTTTAACCAATTGGAATTTTTCATCTGGCAATTGTACATAAACGCCATCATAAGGATGCTCCTGACCGGGATATACGTCTGTAGAGTCTTCAAATAAGTGTTCGTTGTCCAGTTTAAAAATCTCAATACAACCCTCCCCTCCACATTCTCCGGCGAAAGTGCCAAAGATCATATACTCAAACTCACCTGAATTGGCTAAATCGGAATCTTTGTCGCAAGCGGAAAGTGCAACAAGTGATAATCCCGATAAAAAATAAATGGCAACTTTTTTCATTTTATGATATGTATTAAAAGAGAAGCCCCATTCTAAGTTCCGTCCTGCGGTAACTGACGACATCTGTGAACTGTCCCCCACCCCAATCGCTGTTTGTAAATGTTGCATTCTGAATTTTATATTCAAGTCCCATGTAATAATTTACATACTTTCCACCAAAACGAACCCCTAATTCTGTACAAAAGTGGACTCCTCCCGATGCATCAATGGTCCCATTCAATTCATTCTCGAGCGCAAAGCCATATCCCAACTTGACAGCATAGTAGGGTGAAATTCGCTGGGGCAGAAAAAATCCACGTGCTTCCAGGTAAAGTGGCACGATTTCACGCGTAGTGAAAAAATCATTTGACTCAAACCCGATGCCCATTCCTACGCCTAACAACCGGCTGAACCGATGCCCCATCGAATAATGCAATCCTGCGCCCCCATGTTCAGAAAAATTCAGAAACCAGGAAAACGAAGCATAAATTCCCTCTTCCCTAAATCTATAACGTCTGGGTTCACGCATGTCATGATCCGGACTACTCAGGGTATAAGAAGCAAAAGGCATATCCTGGTATACTTTTACAATCTCCTCTTTTGGAATGTTCACTTCAGCACCAGTCATCAGCTTCAATACCATTCCACGAGCCAGCTCCCATTTTAATATAGTTCCACTCAACCGGCTACCGTCCTTTAACCAAACCACATCAACAACGGTCACTGGTCCTGATGTATCTACCAGGCCCTGCCCTTGCACGTTAGCACAAAGAAGTACCATGATAGCTGTAAGAAAAGAAAGATGCGTTAATGGATTCTTCATTTAAAGGAGCATATGCAAGTTGTTCAACGATGTATATTGTGCAATGTCATTTCGCTTTCCTTCGGAGTTAGTATATCCAATGTCCTCGTTACTTCGGTTCCTGAAGAATCAAGACTAATGGTTACATGACTTTGCGGAGGGTAAGTTTCAATGCATGCATAACATTCTAATTCGACTTGAAGTGAACAATTGGATTGAAGTCTGTCTACAAAAAGTTCCAGGTTTATTTCATGACCATATGGATCACCGCTGACAGGTACAGGTTGTAAATCCTCAAGTAAGGCATTAATATGTACTGAAGCGTCCTCAACATCCAGAGCAATTAGTGCAGCTCTTAATTCCGCACAATCAATACGTGCAAAGTCATCTTCGCAGGAGAATGCTATGCAAGAGATCAGCACACCAGTCAATACATAGAGGAGTTTCATAACGGGCTATTTTAAAAACATACAGGCGGTAGAGCCGCCTGTATATTCAAAAAAGTCTCAACCATTATAGTCCGACGGAAATGACACTCAGCTGTTTGAGGTCATTTCTGTCCGTCGCGTCAAACTGATACAAACCGTTCTGGCCAACGACCATCACGTGATTTCCCGGAGGAAGTACAATAACATCAAAGGCTTGAAAACCGCTAAGGTGATCCTGCAAACGGCTTCCGATTTCTCTAGGGTCTGAAGCATCAAAGGTTTTAAAACCAAATGTGCCTTCACACAAGTATAAGGTTTGATCCACAACAGATAATCCATGTGGGTTGCTCATTGGATAGGAGCGGATAAGGTTTGGATTGTCAAGATTCGATACATCCACTACATCGAGTTGGTTTACAAAACCCTGGCAGTTGTTTCCATCACGAAGCGTTACATAGGCTGTTGAACCTGATACTATAACAGGGTCACATGCGGTGGCATGTGAGAAGGTAGATCTATAAGAAGGTGATTCAGGATTGGAGATGTCATAAATCAACATTCCATTATTTGAACCAACAAATAAGCTTCCAGACATTGGGAATAAAGTCTCGATACCCCATTGCATGGTTACCTGATTTTTCAAAACAGGTTGAGCCTGGCTGACATCAAATACTTTGACTTCTGCACCATCAATGGTATAGAGGTAATCATCAGCTGCTGTAAATCGGGCCATAGAACCGCTGGTGACAACGCTGCTGCTAATGTTAGAAGAAGCAAACGCGTTCATTCCGCCGAAAGTGGCATCCGCGGTCATCAGCATACCTCCGCTTTCAACCCACATATCATTGCCCCAGTTTACATTACTGCAATCAATAGTGCGCCTGATATTCGTTTCGTGGTATTCCACCAGGTAACCGATATCTTCTGAAAAAGAATAGAAATTCTGGAAGACATCTTCTACGCGATTGGTTTCTACCGGTGCCTGAGGGTTAGTCACATTAATGGCTACAAGATCCAGGTAGCTGTCTGCATATAATATATCATCGTGTACGGCCATATCAAGATTTCCTGGGATTTCGATAAAACCGAGGTTCACTGGATTTTCTGGATTGCTGTTGTCGATCACGTGCACACCCTGATGCATTTCATTAACCAGGAGGTAACCTTTGTAGTAAAATATTTTACCGGGAGCTGCTAATGGTCTTGCAGCACCGTAAGAAGCCGGCACCCGCATTTCGTCAATACGTTTGTACACTGGTTCGAAGGCGATAAATTCTTCAGTGCGGGTACATTTATCTTGCTCGCATCCGGTGAGGAAGCCTGAAACAAGAATCACGAGAATGAAAGAGTACTGGATTACAGATTTCATATTTTAGGATTTAGGTGCTGATTTACTGAGATAGACCAAAAGTAAGGCTAGTTAGGTTGGGTCTGGATTAATCTTTTCTTAAAAATCCCTCACCCTGGGTTAAAGAATTAATAAACACTGATCTCATCTAAGAACGTCCAGGCCGCCTTGCCTGCTCCCGGTTTCCCTTCAGGAATTGACAAAACAGGTAAAACATAGACTCTCAAGGCTTTAACTTTGTTCCCCGCCACATCCAATGTAATGCTATGCCTTCCAGATTCGAGGGGTTTCTTACGCCAGGAGGTTATTTCGTTGAACTCAGTCCCGTCTATTGAACCTTCGATTTTAAAGCCCTCAGGAGTATGTATCCAGGCACCAGGGCTATTAAGGAAATTGATCTGGACGGAATCCACTGCCGTCAGCTCTTTGAAAAGGAGATCAATCGTAAATTCTTGTCCTCTCCAGCCACACCATTCTTTTCCATTGAAGTGGATAGTTCCAGTCAAACCATCTGTCAACGTCCAGATACCTGAAGCTCCCGGATAAAGTTGATCTGGAGGAGAACTCGCTCTGATCTGTGCAGCTTTTGCTTTCGACGGTTGGTAGTCCAGGGAATAAATCCTTGATGACTCACTTTTATAAAATACCGGACCACCTGTGCTGATCACTGTAACATCTCCGGCGCTAACTTCAGTCCAGTTATCCTGTGTGGTGTCTCTAGAAAAATAGATCGACTCCCCTGGCAATTGAGATTTCCAGATGATTCCTATTCCTTTTTCATCGGAAATCGTTTCAATCGATGGATCATTCAGATGCCTGGCATAATTGACCTGCATTCCATCAAGTCTTTCCAGGTGTTGATTCAATCGTTTAGCAAATTCAGGCCAACTCCTTCTGGATGCTGGAGTCCACAATACCTCAGCCAGGGCAATTGCTCTCGGGTAAGCCATATATTCAGCTTGTTGCGGTGATGTAATATACTCTGTCCAAAGATTGGCTTGTGCGCCTAGTATGTGTTGTGCTTCAGTTGAAGTAAGATCAGCAGGTACCGGGTTAAAAGAATAAACTTTTTCCAATGTAATCAGCCCACCAATAGCAATTGGTTCTACTGCTGGGTCTGCCTGGTAATAATCAAAGTAACAATGCGTACCGGGAGTCATGATAACATCGTGACCACTTTTGGCTGCTTCAATGCCTCCTTTCATACCACGCCATGACATTACAGTTGCATTCGGTGCAAGTCCTCCTTCGAGTATTTCATCCCAGCCGATGATATTCCGGCCTTTACTGTTTAGATACTTTTCAATTCTGGTAATAAAGTAACTCTGCAGTTCGTGTTCATCTTTTAATCCTTCCTCTTGCATCTTGGTCTGGCAATGCGGAC
>DASXWI010000446.1:0-2189 GCA_036503755.1 Saprospiraceae bacterium
AGAGTTATATTATTTCACTGGATCCCATGCTTGGTGATTATGTGTGGCAGGATGGTTCAACAGATCCGGAGTATACCATAACGACTGAAGGAATCTACCAGGTATCCTTTGATGATGGCTGCGATATAACAACTGATGAGGTTTCTGTTATTGTGATAGAGATATACTTTCCGGAAATTTCTGGTTTACCTGGTTCCCTTTGTGAAAATGATAACCCGATTTCACTTTCAACCATCCAGGATGGAATCTCAGGTACATGGTCCGGGGAGGGTGTGTCAAACAATTCCTTTGATCCTTCTGGTCTAAATGGAAATGTAGAGCTCACGTTTATACCTGATCCAGATCAATGTGCCGGAGTAGTAACTACGGATATTAATGTAGATCCAGTGATAACAGTAAATATTTCTGGAGTCCCCGATTCATTGTGTCAATTCAATTCTCCAATTTCACTTCCGGATATTCAATCAGGAATTTCAGGTAATTGGTCGGGTCTGGGTGTATCCAATAATCTCTTCGACCCTGATGGTTTAGATGGTAATATACTTTTGACCTTTACACCTGGTGCCGGTATTTGTGCTTTGCAAGCAACTGCTTCGATTCATGTTTTTGAAAACACGTACAACATCTCAGACATTCCCCCAATTGTTTGTGTTGCAGATCCACCGTTTCAACTGCCGATTGACCAGGATGGGATCACAGGTAATTGGTCAGGCCCCGGTGTATCCAATAATACATTTATTCCTGCAGGACAAGATGGAACGGTCATACTGACATTTACACCCAATGGAGATCAGTGCGCATCACCTGCTACACAGAGCATACTTGTCACTCAACTTGTCACTCCGCTTATTACAGGTGTGCCTTCATCTCTTTGTGAAACAGATTTTCCAATAGCACTTCCACCAATAGAAAACGGGTATACAGGTAATTGGTCAGGCCCGGGTGTAACTTCAAATACATTCAACCCAAATGGCTTAAGTGGAAATATTACATTAACATTCATGCCAGATGCAGGACAATGTGCAATTTCCAACACAGCGAACATTTTGGTCACTCCAGTTATAACACCATTGATAGTTGGTGTACCCTCATCTATTTGTGAAAACAACCCTTCGGTTTCTTTACCTACATTTCAAAATGGCATTAGTGGTAACTGGTCTGGGCCTGGAGTCGTGGGAAATATTTTCAATCCGGAGAATCAAAATGGGGTCATCACTTTGACGTTTATACCAATTACGGGTCAATGTGCCGGGGCTGTTGAATGGGATATCGAGATAGGCATTCCCATTATTCCAATTATCTCAGGATTACCATCAGAATTATGCGAGACAGATCTACCTATCAATCTTCCGATTGTCCAGAATGGATATTCAGGATTTTGGTCAGGATCTGGTGTAACTAATAATGTATTTAATCCTGCAGGATCAAATGGCCTAATTACCCTCTTCTTTAATCCTGATGATAATCAATGCGCTGATATTGCTGAAGCGGATATCTATGTTCAACCTCCCATAGTCCCTATATTCTCCGGAATACCAAATATGCTTTGCGAGACTGATGATCCAGTCATCCTGCCAGCCATTCAAAATGGAGTCAACGGTAGTTGGCTTGGGCAAGGGGTATCAAATAATACATTCAATCCAAATGGACAGAGTGGAAATATCACCTTGACCTTTATTCCGGAAGTTGGACAATGTGCCATTACCAACACCACAATTATTTCTATCTCAACAGCTATAGTCCCGATCATTACCGGTGTTCCTCCATCGTTATGCCAATCCGATGTTCCAGTATTCTTGCCCGAGTTACAAGGAGGGATCACCGGTAATTGGTCCGGACCAAATGTGACAGCCAATAGTTTTTCACCAACAGGACTGCAAGGAAATTATACCCTTACTTTTTCTCCGTCTTCAGGTCAATGTGCACAAAATGCTTCAGCACAAATCACTGTGCATACGCCACCAGCTTTCATCAACCTTAACCCTTCATGTGATACTGTTTCAGAAACGTATACTGTAACCTTCGAAATCACTGGGGGAGATCCGGCAAGTTACGTCGTCAATGGAAGCCCTGTCAATGGAAATATATATACGTCATCGCCTTTTTCGGAAGACAGTATCCAATATGAATTTGAACTTGATGATTTAAATGGATGTGGACCAGTTTATATACTGGGATCAATCAATTGT
>DASXWI010000447.1:0-1882 GCA_036503755.1 Saprospiraceae bacterium
GGATCAAACATTACCAAATACCCGGCACTGCAGATGTCACGAATGAAATCATTGCGACCGGAGATGGTTTCATCGTTATGTGCCGGAACAGAGGGCCCAGCGATATCCATCTTTTTAAAATCAATCACAATGGTGATGTACTATGGGCCAGGAAATATGATTTTGCTGAAAATGACAACACTTATTTTTATGGGGGTTCTGGTAATGAATTGGTCATGATGGAGGATGCCTTATACTTTACCGCTTACGCCGAAGAAGATGGAAGGCGGGACATGATCCTTGTGAAAACAGATCTTGAAGGACAAATCGCAGAGGATTGTGATATCATCACGTCTATAGATATAGCTGTAACAACCGTCAACAATGCTGAATATTATCCAATCTCTGCTGACATATTTACTTTCGTTCCTGACTTGATCGCACTTGAAGTTTCGCCTTCAACCACGTCCCTTCAAACAGAAAATACTTGTGCTTTTTATGCTCCTGAAACAGAGATTGAAGAATCTATCTGCATGGGTGATGTGTATGAAGGCTATGACCAGGCTGGAACATACGTTGATACATTTTCACTAGCCAATGGATGTGACAGCATACGAATCCTGCATTTACGCTTGCTCAATTGTGATCCACTGGTAGTCTATGATCTCAATGCATGCGCTGCTAACATGGTTACTGGGACAAATATGGTTTACACAGAGTTTGTCCCTCAGTATCCTGAAGTCTCCACCTGTGCCGCAGTATCTGCCGGTTACTTGTTCAGATCACCACCCCAGGAAAATAAACATTCTTGTACGCCAGGCTTAAACTCAACAACCGCGATGTGTGTAAGTGCACTGAGTGGATGTACTTATCAACCCGGAAATAGTGCTTCAGTTGTTATTGAAGTGAACCTCACGCCCGAACTAGCTTCTCTTTTCCAATTTACTGCCTTGCAGTTTTATGAAAAAGCACCGACAACCTATACTTGGATTGATGGCGATAGTGGCCCCAATAACTATCCAACTCTGTTTGGTATACGGATTTTGAAAAATGGAACTGAAATTTATAACAACCCTGCTGTTCCTACAGCAACTACATGGAACCTCAAAGAATTTGATTTTACAGATGATACCTTATTCGAAATCGAAGTACCAACTTTGTTCAGGATTGAGCTTCTACCATACTGTCCTGTTGGAAATGGTGCTGCTGTTTCCGCCTGGGACCTGGAAGATATCGTAATACTGGGTGGTTGCCTGAGACTTCCTGGAGCAGATCCATTCATTAGCGGAAATGTATTTACTTCGAAAGGCACACCAGTTCCGAATGTTGAACTACATATTTCACGTGATCATGCTTTTAGCGTTTATGAAGCTGAAGACGTAAATGCATTTGGTGCATATCAATTCGCAAACCTTCATCCTGGTGGTTCACATTATTTGAAAGCGCATCATAATCATGATTTCCTTCAAGGGGTAAGCACGATGGATATTCTTGCCATTCAAAAACATTTATTAGGCATTAAACCATTCACTTTATTGGATCAATATGTGGCTGCTGATATCAACCATGACGGACGTGTCAATATAAGTGACCTGATTACTTTAAGAAAATCATTGCTGGGCCACACCCCAAACTTTCCTCTTAATACTAGTTGGCGATTTGGTGTCTGGCCGCAATCCCTTGAAAGTACTGATCCTGCTTCTTTACAAGAAGTGGCCTTTATTGAGTCTTTACAAAGTGGCCCTACAACAATTGATTTCCTCGGTATTAAAATCGGGGATCTCAATGGTAATGTATTCATGAGGGCAACCAATGACCCAATTGTGGGAAACAGTCCTTCTTTTGAACTTGCCATTGAAGATGTTGAGATCAAAAGAGGAAAACCTTTCACGATTGAACTAAA
>DASXWI010000448.1:0-2044 GCA_036503755.1 Saprospiraceae bacterium
GATTCTTGTATCGATCCCTCACAGGATTTTCATTTTAAGGGTAAAACCTAATATCTCTTCATTTCAGGACTAGGCAAAAACCCTGAATTTTACACAATTCCCACCTTTTTACTAGGCTAGTCCTGAAAATTTTGCAATATTTATCCTGCATACGGTAAATCTGCATCGCTTTTCTTTTGTGGAAGGCCTCCCTATCTTATGCGCACATACTTTCCTCACCTTGGAATGACCTAATGGACCATGATGCTCCTTTTGAGCACCGTACGGTTTATGGCGCGATTTTTTCATCATTTTTTTTCATTAAATCCATTTTAATCCGTAGCGATGAGAATACTTAGTATCCTTTTCTTATTCATTCTATGGCAATATTCTTCTGCTCAAAACCAGGTATCGAAGGATGTTGCTCAACGTTTTTCTTCAGGTAGGTCAATCCATGATGTTTCATTAATGGAATTTGTCTCTGCTGAAGTTACAGATAGGTCCTTTCAGCTGGAAGGCCTTTCAAAAGGAACAGTCCTCAAACTTGATGAGCAGGCGGTTGAAAAGTTAATGTCTGAAGAAGGCGAACTCTTCAGATTAACCTTGCCAGTCACTGACAGACAAAGCTTAACACTACAGCTGGTGCGTCATGAAATCTTCGCTGAAGATTTTTCATTATTTACTAGTACAGAACCTGGAATTCCTGTCAACTATACTCCAGGGATTCATTTCAAAGGAATCGTGGAAGGCGATCCATCTTCCATTGTGGCTTTGTCCGTTTTTAATAATGAAATAATGGGTCTGATCTCCACTGACCATGGCAACATGGTCCTTGGTCGAATTGAAAATGACAGGGAAAGCAGGCATATTCTATATGAAGATCATGATCTCGACAAAGCATCTGGCTTCGAATGCGGTACTGCCGATGATGGGATTGGTTACACGCAAGAAGACTTGAGTCCTCAGTCAGGTGGACGTGATGCGGGTGATTGCGTAAGGGTGTACATCGAAATAGATGACGACATCGTCACACAAAAGGGAGGAGCAACTCCTGCAACAAATTATATCACGGGTTTATTTAATCAAAGTATTATTCTGTATGCTGCTGAAACAGTCAACATGACCATCAGCGAGATTTTGGCATGGACGACTAACAGTCCATATACCGGAACAACGTCAAGCGCCATGCTTACTTCGTTTCAAAATAATTCCGGTGCCTTCAACGGAAATGTCGGTCACCTTGTTTCTTACCAGGCAAGTGGTGGTATAGCTGTTTTAGATAATCTTTGTTCTACTAATCCTGATTGGAGAAAATGCTTTAGCAGTATCGATGCTACGTATGCAAATGTTCCAACTTACAGTTGGTCAGTCATGGTGATCACGCATGAAATGGGTCATGTCATTGGTTCAAAACATACCCATGCCTGCGCATGGAATGGTAACAATACAGCTATTGATGGCTGTGCGGGTGCAACAGAAGGCGGTTGTCCACTGCCCCCAATTCCATCCGGTGGTGGAACCATGATGAGTTATTGCCATCTCACAGGATCTGGAATTAATTTTAGTCTTGGATTCGGACCACAACCTGGGAATGTTCTCCGTAATAGAGTGAATGCTGCAGGTAATTGCCTCACATCCTGTGGCCCACCTCCACCACCACCTCCTCCTGCATATTGTGCTGCAAGTGGTACCAGTGGTTACGAATGGATCAACAAAGTGATCCTTGGGACCATCAATAATACAAGTGGTAATAATGCCGGATATGGAAACTATACCACACTGAGTACAAACCTTACTGCAGGCACAACGTATACCATCAACTTAACTCCAGGCTTTACAAGCTCTGCTTACCTGGAATATTGGCGGGTATGGATAGACTACAATAATGATTTGGATTGGGCTGATAGTGGAGAACAAGTTGCACAAGGCAATAGTACATCCGCTATTAATCTTGCATTCACTGTTCCTGCAGGAACGGCTACTGGCACAAAACGCATGCGCATAGCTATGAAATATGGTAGTTATGCCGCCAACTGCGGTACTTATAATTATGGTGAAGTTGAAG
>DASXWI010000449.1:0-2027 GCA_036503755.1 Saprospiraceae bacterium
GAAAATTAAGGGAATGATTTCAGGAAGAATGACCTGGTGAATTACTGTACGTGAATTCCAAATTCAAGGTTCAGATTTCAGATTGAAAACAAACAAAAAATAGAAGCCGTCATCCTGAGCGGTGGGTTAGGCAACGGGATGAGGGAGCGAAGGATCTCTCTACAGCTCAGCTGTACTAATTAGGAGCCAGGCTATTACTTCAACGAAGAGGGGATGTCCCGCTAAAGCTGGATATGCTATTTCGTCCGCTCATCCATCCCGCTTGCCTGACTCAACATGACGGTTCATGAGAGAGTGTTTATGATTTCAAATTCCAGATTCCAGGTTAAAGGTGCATGGAATCTGGAATCATGAATTGGAGGCTATCCGACTATTACATATATTGGTTAATGTGTGACATTTTAATGAAGGGGTTCTGCATCATATTGTTCTTGACAATGACGACCAGACTTTTGAGTCAGGACTTTGAAGTTTTGACTACGGGAGACACCTTAACAATAAGAGCATTAAACATTACGAGCGACCCATTTCAATTTGGCGACAATCCACTCCGTTACCTGGAAAAGTTTAATCCAGAAAGCTCGTTCTTGGCATTTGAGAACAATCACGTTGAGAACAAGATAGACACGACCTTCACACTGACCATAGGTAAAGATAATTTCAAAGTCACTAAATGGGAGGAGGACGAAAACGGTCTTTTGAGTGCTGAGGTAACAACCAATAAGTTCAAAACGAAACACGGGATTCAAATAGGAATGAAAAAGAATGAAGTGATGGAGAAATTGAGCAAATACAAGCTGAAATCAATTCCTGGACAACTAATACTTGAGGATATGGAGATAGATGAACAGTTAGTTCTTAGATTCTCTGCTGACAGACTTATTAAGATTACGTTTCTAGGGTATTACGATTAGAAAGTCACACAACAAAGCTATAAACACTACCCCTCTGATGACAGGCACTCCCGAAAGCTATCGGGATGAAACACGCGCAGCAGCTCACAATGCTTGTGTCATGGATTTCAAAAAGAAACAATGAAAAGATCAAGTAAAATTCTGTTTTACATTCTCGTCAGTGGAGTATTCTATTCCTTTTTCAGAATGTTCACCGGACACGGGGGAAGCGGACTCTATGACTTTTTTGATGCACTTGTTTATAGTTCCATTGTTCTCTTTACCGCTTCCCTAATCGTTCTGTTGTTAAATCTTAAAAATTATAAACAACAGGGACATACTATTATCTTCATGATTATCGGACTTCCTCTGACTGTTATTGCAATTCGCGGGACAATAGCCGAGATTCACTACAACCGGTCACCTGACCTCTCGGTTAAATATGAAATACCGGTGAGCAGAGAACAATATCTATTTGACAGCACAAATATCAAATTAGCCATTGACTCGATGATTGCATTGAGAAACAGAAAATACGGTGGGCCGGATGTCTTGTATGGAATTATTGATACGATAATATACTCGCAAACAGGAGACAAGGTTTTTGTTTCGTATATGAAGAAATTTGAACGAAATCACCTGGGGAATGATTTAGATCCGGATTATTTAGGCGCAGACGAAAGAGATAGTATTTTCTGGCGACTCACAACTGTGGGACATCAGATGGGTGGAAGTTTTCACGATGCAGAAACATTAAAAAAGGAAGTAAGAAAATTCTACTTTAACCAATTTACTTTTCTGGACAAGGACAGTACCGATGCGAACTACTTCTGGCGAATAGTACGATAGCGGCCTGGCTGATCCTCCAATTATTCCTGAATTGTATTTAAATTGAATGTCAGTTCAGATGTGCTGATAAGCAACGGATGGAGGCAGCGTAAACATCCATCGGGTTACTGGCTTGCCCATGGAGACCGCAAAGCCAGCAGGATAAGGTAATTCACCATCGGAATTGCAGCTTAAACCGCCACTAACCAATTTCATATATGAAAACAGCATTGAGCTTTCGCGCACTGTTGCTGCTGGCAGGGCTGTGCCTTCCCATAGTTGCCTTGTCACAGGAGGCCGAGAAAC
>DASXWI010000450.1:0-10142 GCA_036503755.1 Saprospiraceae bacterium
TCTCCGCCAGCACTAGCCGGGGCTGTTGGATTGAGTTCTGTCGTTTGTGATGCATCCACCGGCTATTAAGGAGATTCTCAATTCACACGGGTTGGCGGAGAAAACTCCATCTAGAGGCAAGGTCTTTGATACGAAACTAGAAACAAGAGAGGGGTTAGGGGTGAGTTGTAGAGATAGGCCTTCTGACAGCTGAGAGCTGATTGCTGATAGCTTTTTACTTTCTTACTTTCTGAAACAGAGAAGTCCCCTTCGTAAGGCCCAACCCTATCCAATGATTGATGTCCGGGGATATCCCAAACTTCCATATCGCTAATCCAAAGAGGGAAGAGAATACTGCCGCTTTGTAAAACAAATTGAACAATCCACTTTCTGATTCAGGTAAAAACCGGGCGATGAGCCAGGCCGCCATGCAAAAACCGGCAACTGGGATCAACTTTATACTGAACGGATGAAATCCATACTTCCATTGAATAAACAGGAGCTTGGCAATATTGAAAATAAAAATGGAAAGACAAGTTGCTAACGCCGAACCGACAAGTCCATACATCGGAATAAACAGCAGATTAGCACCTACATTTAAAATACCAAGGAACAATGTGAGATAAAGATTGAATCGATAGTATTTAGAATAGGCGATGATCTCACTATTGATCCCCGTCATCATATCCCATACTTGCGAAAGTCCAAGGAAAAACACCACGTACATTCCTTGCTGCATTCTTTCTGAATTAGGCATGATCTGAAAGATGTAGGGCAATACCGTCCAGATGAGCATAAACAATCCTGCCCCTATGATGGTCATGTTGAGCGCAGAACGACGATAGATGTCTTTTACCTGGGCAAGGTTGTTTTTTTCAATATGATCTGCCAGTAATGGTCCTGCAATATTGCCAAGAGCCCGCATCGGCTTAATGATAATTTCAGTCAACGCCCAGGAGATTGAATAAATCCCGGTTGCCTCAAATGTCAACAATGTGGAAACCATTAAACCATCTATCCTGAAAGCAACCTGGCTGCCAACGCCAGAGAGAATGCCATACCATGCATACCAGGAGTACTCCTTAAGTCCTGATCTGTCTTTCATGATTAAGGGACGGGACAATCTCCATTCACCAAGATGCATCAGATAATAAATCAATCCAAGCGCTGAAAAAGCAAACGTAAGAACAACCCCAATCATCACACCTTCTGCTCCAAGCGATCCTCTCAAATAAAACAACACAAGTATGGGCAAGGTGATTTTGATCGAAAGTTGTTCCAATGCAGCAGGAATAGCAATAAGCCTGAAATTGGAAATATAACGTGAGAGCAGGTTGATCAATGCAAGCAGAAATGTAAGGGGGATCAGGTAAAAGACCAGGTCCTTATAAATCATGTTCTCATCACTGAATACAAATCCAACCATCCAGGTCTTCATGAGCGGATACGCAATCAGGAAAAAGAGGAAACCGATACCTGAAACCATCAGTAACCAGGTGAGCAAGCCTCCATGGCCTGAAACAGGATCCTGGTATTTTGGAAAAAAACGCACAGCCGAAACACTACTCCCCATCATGACCACAATACCAATCAATACAGACGCATCAAACAAAGACCGGAATAAACCAATAACCTCAAGCGCACTCGGATAGATATACATGGTGCTCAGGACACCGATCCCTACACCGACATAACTGATGATACTTGACTTGAGGCTTTGTCTTTGTATTACTCCCATGTTTTATTTTTCTCCACTACTTGAAGGTAGTGGCAATTCAATTTGATTCTCCTTAATAATTCATAAATAAGGTTAATTCAATTTGTTTTTAATTAGATTTTTTAAAAAATGCAATAATTTGTTCACAAATGTAATCCTGCTTTTCAGTGTTGAGCTCAGGATAGATCGGCAAGGATACCACCTCCTGGCTGGCCAGTTCTGATTCCGGGCAATTAGCTTGAATCTTCATGATGTCGGTAGTCGCTTTCAGTTTTGAAAGGGAAACAGGATAATGTACACCTGTCTCTATGCCCTTGTCTTCCATAAACTTCCTGAAATCATCACGGATCGCTGCATTCACTCGAATCACATAAAGATGATACACCGATGGACTGTCTGCGTACTCAAACGGAAGTTTGATTTGTTCGACACCACCAAGAAGTGAACGATACCGGGATGCAATCTCCCTACGCTTCACAGTCCAGACTTCATTATGTTTTAGTTTGACAGATAGGATAGCCGCCTGTAATGTATCCATCCTGCTGTTGCGCCCAAGACTGTCATGATCGTATTTGGTGAGACGGCCATGGTTGGCCATTTTCAATGCTTTCTCATAAAGAAACTTGCTCTTTGTCGTAAGTGCTCCTGCATCACCATAAGCGCCAATGTTTTTAGCCGGATAAAAACTAAATGTATTGATATCCCCAATGCTTCCTGCTTTTTGACCTTTATACGTGGCCCCATGTGCCTGCGCGGCATCTTCGATGATCAATATATTGTTGTCCAGCGCATATAATACTAATGGATCCATGTCCGTCATCTGTCCATAGAGATGCACAGGCATAATAACCTTTGTGGCAGGTGTCACAAGTGAAATCGCTTTGTAGGGATCCATTGTATAACGAAACTTATCAATGTCACACAACACAGGTGTTGCACCTACATTCCAAACCGCTTCGATCGTAGCAAAGAAAGTAAAGGCAGGTATAATAACTTCATCACCTTTTCCTACCCCCATACAGGTCAGCGCTATTTCAATCGCATCCGTGCCATTCGCATTGGGCACACAATAAGGGGTGTTGCAATATGAGGCAAATTGTTGAGCAAATTGTTTGACCGGCTCTCCACCAATAAAATGTCCACTTTCGATAACACCCTGGATAGCTTCATCCATTTCAACTTTTATGGAATGATACTGAGCTACAAGGTCGACAAGGGGTATGAGTAAAGGGTTAGAATTCATGAAGTCTTTTTACTAAAAAATATAGCTGCGCCCGAAAGTTATCGTTTTGCCAGTATGTATTGATAATTCGTAAGTTGAACGTTCGCCCCAAATTGAAGTGTGTCATTGGTTAATGCATTCGTCCAGTTAAGATTACTTATTTCAACAGGAATACTTATCCCCACAGTTGCATTTCGCGTGTTGACAATGAGTAAAAACGCATCTTCCCCTAGTGTTTTTGTAAGTACAACTGCTTCATTTGTGGAATAATCTTCGATAGTACCTTTCCTTGCCACATCAGATTGCCCATAAAAGCCCATGATATCTTTATAGGCTTGAAGCATGTCCGGATTTTCATTCCAGCTGATAGGTGATTTCGTGAAAAAAGGAGTCGTGGTAGCACGTCCTACTTCTTGTCCACTATACAGTAATGGAACCCCACCTATAAAGATGGAGGCAACAGATGCTGCTAATGCACCTTGCTTGCCATGAAATATAACCACAGGTGAATTATTCCAGGCGGATTCATCATGATTGGTGGTGAACCGCAATTTCTGTTTACCTACAGGTACATTTTGATATTCTGATACATGTGTTGTATAAAGTGCATTTGCAGATTGACCGTCAAAAGCATTGATCAGTTTGCCGTAAAATTCCCACGAAAAATTTAAATCAAATCCTGCCTGAAAGTGGTCTGGTCTGTCTCCTTCCGCAAGAAATATCAAATCACGATTGGGTACCGCATTCAAAGAATCGATCGCTTGCTTCCAAAAATCAAAAGGAACGCCATCTGCATAGTCACAACGGAAACCGTCCACATTAGCTTCCAGGACCCAATATTTCATGGCGTCAATCATCGTCTTGCGCATGGTGGAGTTATCAAAATCTAAATCCGCTACATCCAGCCAATTTGTTCCCGGAGGATGAATGATATTTCCGGAACCGTCTTGTGTATACCAGGTAGGATGAGTGATCCATGCATTATCCCATGATGTATGATTGGCTATCCAGTCCATCATGACCGCAATTCCTTTGGCATGAGCTTCATCTGTAAGCGCTCTCAGATCATTGAGTGTTCCATATTCAGCACCCACTGCTTTAAAGTCTTTTACGCTATAGGGTGAATTGACTGAATTGACTGTGCCTATCGGATGAATGGGCATCAACCAAATGACATTGACACCAAGCGCTTTGATTTCATCAAGTCTCGCCCTTACACCATCAAGATCCCCATTCACGCTAAAAGCTCTCAGGTTAACTTCATACATGACCATTTCATCTAGAGCAGGTATATCCTGAAAAGGAGTGCCATATTGTTCGTACGGATCAGGACCATCTGGTGGTTTCGGAGGATCAGATTCCTTCCCGCAGCCTGCAACAATCATCGCAAGCATGAATATGACTACAAAAGAAGTAGCCATTCTTTTCCATAATTCAACTTGCTTAATCATTGGATGAATGTTTGTGCGATGACAGAAAAATATTATTTCAATTGAACAAGTGCTTCCGGATGTGCATTCAAAAAATTCATGATTGCTTCAATCATTGGATTCCGGGATTCCTGACCTGGATGTATTTCCTTTTGAAAAAAAGCTTCCATTTCTGCCAATATCGCTTCATCCGTTATGTTTCGTTCTGCACCGATGCGATTGAAACCGATAATCCTTGCCGGGCTACCTGCGACAGTCGCATAGGGTAAGATATCTTTAGTTACCGGTGTCTGCATACCGATCATGGCATATGCACCTATGTGTGTCCGTTGATGAACAGTAGCTCCTAATCCAATCGTAACGCCCTCTTCTAGCGTGACACGACCACCAAGCAAAACTCCCGCACTAAGCACACAACTATTTCCAATGATGCCATCATGTCCAACGTAGCTCTGATTCATCAGGTATACATGATCACCAATCTTTGTTTCAAGTGTATAGACAGGAGAGTGAATACAAACAGATTCCCTGATGGTAACATGATTTCCAATAATCACTTTTCCTTCTGATACAAGGCGATCTCCTTTCAATCCCATTTCCCCAACCGGACCAATCGAGGCTTGAGAATAAATACGGTTATAATCCCCTATCGTCACATTGTTTTTAATACCTGCAGCAGAACCGATGATGTTGTTATCACCGATCTTGATGTTTCCGCGCATCACGACATACGGACCTATGTGATTGCCGTTGCCTAAAGTAACATTGCCTTCAAGGATGGCGGTAGGGTGGATGATGTTGCTCATCTTAATACGAACCGTTATTGACCGCCACCTGGTAGATATTTTCGATGATCTCAACGGTTTTAAGTCCGTCATAAGCATTGGTCATGATCTCTACCTTACCCTGGAGGGAGTGGATGACATTGTCAATGACTTTATCATGATTGGACATAGAGCCTTCATAATCCCCATATTGATTGGGTGCGGCGCCAACCGGAAGGTCTCCAATATCGAATCCATTGGTGGCCTGGTATTCGATGGTATTGAGGTATTTACCCCCTATTTTGATGGTGGCATTTTCGGCGAAGATGGTAATGCTTCCTTCCATGTTTTTCTGAAACGTAGAAGTGGTATAATGAAGTACCCCGGGAGCATTGGATTCTTTAAGTAAAAAGGAAACCACCCCTGTATCTTCAAAATCTATCATTCCCCGATGGCTGACATTGGCCATTTGGGCATGAAGGATATGCATATCGCCAAGCAAGTAATAGATCACATCGATGAAATGACTGAACTGGGTAAACAAGGTTCCTCCATCCATCTTCTTTTTCCCTTTCCAATCCGATGATTTATAATACCATTCGTTCCGATTCCAATAGCAGTTTACCGCCACGGAATAAATCTTGCCCAATCGCTGTTCATCAATCAATTTCTTAACGGCTTGTACCGGAGGATTAAAACGGTTTTGTTTGACGACAAACAGGGACTTCCCGGTTTTCAGGGCGATATGGATCATCCCTTCACAATCGACCTTGCTGATGGCCATGGGCTTTTCTACCAGCACATGCTTCCCTGCTTTCATCGAAGCGATTGCGATTTCCGCATGCGTAGAATTAGGTGTACAGATAGAAATAATATCAATATCCGAATCACTCAGTATTCCTTTCAGGGAATCATAGGTCCTAATATCGCTGTGTTTGTTTCGGAAAAGGTTTTGACGGTCAGCCTTGATATCATACACTGCGGTGAGCGCTGCTTCAGGATGTGCGATGATATGTTCGGCGTGACGTTCGCCGATTTTACCGTATCCAATAAGACCGAATGATATCATTATACTTTTTTACCCCTAAATCCCCTAAAGGGGACTTTATGATTTTCTTTATTTCAAATGATCTCGTTGCACGAGGTGATTTATATTCTTTTTTGCCGGAAAAAAGAACCAAAAACCTCGTGACCCGAAATGATTTTTCTCAAATTCCCCTAGTTAAATCTGTGCTCCCCTTTCAGGGGGGACGGGGGTCCAATGATTACTTTTTCTTTTTCCGCAAAAGCTTTTTATCTCCTTGCCCCACACCATGTGCATGCTTATGACCCAGGTCCGCAATCGCTACCGGAGCAATTGGCTCAGCCTTTGTGAGCCAGGAATACAACCCATATAACAAAATGAAAATGATCGTCAAAGAGAAGATGAGGGAAATGATCTCCCCTATCTTATATGAGTTTGGTTCAAACTTAAACTTGATCTCGTGGTCACCCTGAGGTACATTCATAGCACGTAATGCATAGTTGGCACGGAAGTGAGGTGCTTTCACGCCATCGATATAGGCTTGCCAGCCTTTGTCCGGACCATAATACATTTCAGAGAAAACAGCCATCTGGTCTGATGGTGCTGAACTCTTATACACCAGTTCATCCGGAGCATAAGAAGTCAGTGTGATAGTTCCGTTTTTCACGGGATCAAAACCATTGACCTCTTTTTCAAAATCTTTGTGGACAAATGCGGTCAACCTGAGGTCTACAGAATCAATGGCATCGAGTTCTTCACGATTGGTATTGACCGTTTTGATCGTTTCGATAAACCATGCATTTCCCAATGCTCCTGGATTACGTTGTACCATGGCATTCCGCTGGTCATCATTGATGATGAAATATTTGGTGTTGAGCATATTCAACACATTCATGTTGCCCGCGCGGATGTAGCGGTCGATCAAATCCTGGAACCGCTGGAATTTGACCGGACTATATCCACCTATTGTGCGGTGATGATAAGAAGCCAGTGATGTCGTAAAGGGATCAGATGTGATGTCATGAACCCTGTAATGGATATCCGCATCCTGTAGTATTTGCTTATCCACCGGACGTTGTTCGAAAACAGATTCGAGTGTTCGCTCAGGAACAAAATCATCTGGTGCAATATATCTACGACCTATAGCCCATAAGTCTGCAATGATTACCAATCCTAATCCAGACAGCAATAACCATTGCTTAATTTTTCCTTGATGGTAAACCCATATCACAGCAGAAGACAACAGCACCCAGATAAAGGATCTCCAGGCATCAGCCACAAGTGCTGATTTTCTGTCTTTGATGAGCGCATCAATGTTCCATCCGTTCTCCGCAAGACGTGCATCAGATGCTCCCCCAAACGACATGAGAGAAGGGCCTAGAAGTGCAATGAGCAAACATAATCCGCCAACAGTTCCGAGGGCAATCCAGATAGGACGTTGAAAAGATTTTTCATGTCCCTTCATAAAGCCCCCTAAACCTAATGCTACACCTAATGGAATCAAAAGCGCAGTTACGCTCAGGATAGAACTTGGTGCTCTAAACTTGCTATATAAGGGTAGGTAATCAAATAGAAGCTTATTTAAGATGGCAAAGTGCTTGCCCATAGACAACAATACGGTGAGTATGACAATGCCTATCAGCCAATACCGAATTGACCTGCGGATGTAAAAGAGTCCAAAGACAAAAAGGAAAAGGACCGATGCCCCAATATAAGCCGGTCCGGATGTGAATGGCAATGACCCATAATACAAAGGCACTGACACTTCCTGCGTCACTCCTTTGGTTCGCAAATCTTTAATCACGTTCGCATTAGGAGAAAGCGTTTCTCCTCCGCTACCTCCTGCACCGCGTGGAATAAACATGGCGATGAGATCTTTTACGCCATTACTCCACTGCATAGCATATTCCCAATCGAGACCTTCATTATTAACAGCTCCCGGTGCCGCATTTTCAACAGGTGTTTCCAGGATGGGTTTGCCGCGCATGGTATCGCTGCTGAATTCAAGCGTAGTCCACAATTTCGAAGCAGAAGCGCCTATTGAAAGTAACAAGCCTATCAATAAAACAGCAGAGCCACGGATAAATGCCGGAACTTCTTTTTGCGTAATCGAAAAGATGAAAGCAACGATGACATACAGGATCAGGAAGAGTCCAAGGTAGTAGGTCATCTGAATGTGATTGTTGTACAAACTCAGCGCCAAACCTGTGGCAAACAATACACCCCCTGCCATATATTTTTTCTGATAAGCCAGGATCGTACCGCCAAAGAGATATGCACTATAGACAATGGTCATAAACTTGCTCATGTGTCCAGTCTCATACAAACTAATCTGGTTGGTCGTAAATCCAAATGCGACCGCACCAAGCATAGCGGCCCAATGACCCGCACCAAGACAAAGCAAGACGATATAAATACCGAGCATAGCTGCAAAGAAGTAGCCGATAGGTCGTTCGATAAATGACTGGTGAATACTATTGATCACCTTGACCATGTTGTTCTTCTGTGGTGCCGCAATCTGGTAAGTCGGCATCCCGGCAAACATGGAATTGGTCCAGAGCATCACCCGTCCAGTCTTCTCCTGCCAGACGGTGGATTCATGGCTCATTCCTCTTACGGACAGGATATCCGACTGCTGAAGGACCTTCCCTTGCAGTTGAGGAAGAAAGTACATTACGCTCAGTAACAGGAAGATACCTGCAGCCATCAAGGGCTGAATAAGTTTGCCGCCGTACAACTTTTTCATCGCTTTGTTTTAGTCGGGGCTAAGATAATGAAAGCTATCAGCTGTCAGCTGTCAGCTATCAGAATGGCTACCTGCTACCAGCTTCCAGCTTCCAGGCCATACTTGATTCACCAATCCAACGATCTTCTATCCAGGAGGTGTGCATCAATATTTCAGCAAATCCACACCCATTCACATGCTCTTACCCATTGAGATCTGATAGCTGAGAGCTGAGAACTCACAAAGGCCAAAACCCCTCCCACCAATAAATGAGTCGTTAAATTAAATTTTTGTCAACCTCAAGCCATTCTACCATTCCGCGTATAAACTTATAAGCCTATAATCCTATAAACCTTATCTTGTAGTAACCTCTTATAGACTGACAAGTACCTAAACCCTCCCACCTTATGAAACCATTGCTACTGTTTTCGCTATTGCTGGTTTTTTCACAAACTATTGCTTTAAGTCAATCGAATTGTACCTCGACATTTGCAAAAACCATTGGATCTGCGCTGACAAATGAACGAGGTAATAGCCTGGCAATAGACACTATCCATAAGGTGATCTATGTTGCGGGATCAGTCAATGACAGTACACTTCTGCTCCAGGTAGATACAAAGGGAGAAATAGTATGGTCCAGGACTTTTGATGTTCTTCAAGGTGAACCCGAACGTCCATCTACGATCATCATGGATTCCGAAGGAATGCTAGCAATTTCAGGACTTACTAATCTGAGCGAGGGTGGAAAAGTATACTTGCTCAAATATAATCCTATGTTGGACCAGATCCTTTGGGCCAATGAGTATCAAAGCCATAGCAATAACTATACGTTTACCCTCATCGAAAAAGCACCTGGTGAGAATTATATAATATCAAATAACCCTTTTAGTCCGCAGGATGCCGAAGTGCTCGAAATAGACAGGGCTACAGGACTTATTAACGAGACATTTTCTAAACATTATCATTATGGGAGTGCGCAGACTCTATGGGATATAGTACGGCATGGGGTGAACCTTTATGCTACAGGAAGATTCACTGATGGCGCGGGATCTGAAAACATGCGAACCGTATTACTCAGGATGGATCCAAACAATGGATTTACTTCGTGGATTCGACTTGGTCATAGGCCCGGCAATGTCGCCGCTCGACTATATGGTTCGGATCTCGTCATCGACCAGGAAAAAATTTATTCCACCTCCCATGGTGATCCGGATGGTTCGGATGTTACCGATGACCAGATGTTTATTCAGAAAACCAGCCTGGAAGGAGATGTCGAATGGA